>CAYVVK010000676.1:0-3763 GCA_964454855.1 uncultured Phaeodactylibacter sp.
GCTCCGTCCGGAGAATTGATGTTGGTTTCCACCTCCACTCTTCCGGAGGCCGGCACGGCCAGGCCGGCGCCCCCGTAGGCGCGGATCAGGCCATTGAGCTGGTAGCCCCACCAGCCGCGCAGGCCGAGATAGCTGATCTTCGCTTTTTCCCGGGAAAGGAGCTGGCCCCCGTCGAACAGCATTTCACTCTCGGGGAGTTCCTCCGCCACCTCCCGGGAGAAGCTGAAAGTGGAGTAACCGATCTCGCTGCCCCAGGCGCTGCCGGTGGTAATGGGCGCGTTCTGAAAACCGATAGCCAGATTAAAGCGCTGGCCAAAGCCGGAGGCTTCATTTTCAAAGCCTTTGGCGGTGGAGTTGATGGAGTAGCCCGGCCGAAGCATGAGGCTGCGCCGCCGCCACTGGGTTTTGGCGAAGCGGGTCTCCACGGGATCCAGGCTGTCGAAGACGATAAAGGCCTTTACGCGCTGGGCGCCCAGCCTGGTGTTATCGGTGCGGATGTCGAACTGCACCTTCCCTTTGGTCGACTGTTTGTTCTGGAAGAAGCCTTTGGATTTTTTACCTTCCAGGCCTACATTGTGCAGCCGGAGGCGGAGCGTATCTCCCTGGAAGCTTTTTACGCTATCCAGGCTGATACAGCTAAAGTCCAGGCCCTCGTAGCCGATGGGGCAATTCGGCAATTCCGGTTTGGTTTCCTTGATACGCACCGTAGAGAGGCTCAGGCCATCGTCGAGGGGGATGTTCAGGATGACATCGCGGACGATGCCTTCCTCGTTGTTCTGGAATTCCGCCGTGTAGTGCAGGGTTTTGGGATGGCCTTTGCGGTAGTAAGCGATGCGGGGGGATACCCGGATGCGGTTGGGGTCGTAAACGGCCAGGATCTGGAGTTTTTCTTCGTGTGCATTTTTGTCTTTTTGAAAACCGTCATTGTCCGGCACCCAGACGATGCCTATGGAAAGCTCGCGGTTCTTGTCGCGTTGCAGTTTCAGCCAACGGCTGGATTCCAGGGTGAGGAAGAGGCGGCGCTGTTCGCCGGGGGCCATGCCTTCAATTCGGTAGGCCAGCTGGTCCCTGAATTGGTTGAGAAATTCCAGGGCGGCCACCTGTCCATTGCCACGCAGCTGCCCGGTGATGGTAGAAGGGATGTTTTCCGGCTCGATGGCCTTTTCCTGATAATGGGTGCGTTCTCCCGTAAGGCCAAAGGCTTTGAAGCCCAGGTTCAGCTCGTGTTTTTTGTTGTAGAATACAAAGAGATAACCATCCCGCTTTCCGGAATAGCCCGTGGGGGCCTCGTAATGGGCAATTATCTGTACGGGCTGTTCCGGCACGATAAAACCGCGGGTGTTGGTCTCGATAAGCGCCCGTTTATCTTTGATCTCCTTGTTTTTGGGCCCTGTTTGCGTAAGCTCATAAACAGGAGTCTTATTTGCCTTGCCGGGAACCGAAACCCTGGCCTGAAGGCTTACCGGGCCGTTGGAAGCGTAGAAGGGCGTAAGGTGGAGGCGTACGGTATAGGTGCCTCCGTCCCGATAATGGTATACCGGCGCCTCTTCAAAGCTGTAATGGCCGTCGCCGAATTCCCAGAGGTAAACGCCCCAGCTGGGCTTTTCTTTGGATTGAGGCCAGGGGTTGAGCCGTGGAGGGCGCTTAAGCCGAAATTGCCCGCTGGAAGGGTCATGATCCAGCCAGTCCTGATTGAAAGGCAGCTGGGCTTCCACCTGGAAGAATAGTAACAGGAATAAAAATAATCCTGCTGCCGGCAGGAGCTTGGCTTTTTTCATGGGGCCGGAAGGTTTAGGTATTCTGAAATCCTGTCTTCAATAATAAAAATAATTAAAATATAGAGATAAGTCCATTATCTTTTGGAATTGTTTGGCGCTATGCCGTGTAACTAATACTGGGCCACATCGTTGTACTATTTGCAGGCCCATTGCCATTTTTAATGGAAGCGACTGTTTAAACGTTACCAAAGAGCGCACAAAAAGCCGATTTATGCCCGTACAGCCAATAATCACGAGGGATGCCCAAAAACCGAAGAACATCAACATCGCCGTCCTTTACGCCAAGGCGGATGAAGAGTACTGGCAGGGCCTGAAAAAACATTTTACCGGCCTGGCCAACATCCACAAGAACGTCCGCATCTGGTCGGCCAGCGATGTGGAACTCGGCGGCGAGGTGCAGCGGGAAACCAAGGAAGAGCTCAAAAAGGCCGACATCACCCTGATGCTCATCAGCCCGGAATTTATCAATGATAAGGTGGTGGATGGCGAGGCCCGCTTTCTGCTGGAAACCTATGCCCGTTTCAGCGACAGCGAGCAGTACCGAAAGGAGGAGCGCTTTATCGTGCCTGTGCTGCTCAACCACCTGTACGGCTGGGAGGACATCTACGATGAACATTACGACATCGAAGACCTGCGCGTATTCGACAAGATCCTGTCCAAGTCGGAGAACCGTGACGAAGCCTACCTGCGCATTACCAAATCGCTGGAGGAATACATCGAACGCATCAATGCCAAGATGGCCAACATCATCATTCCCACCTGGATCGGCTTTATTCCCGGCATCATGTACAACGACGGTTTCGTGTGCAACAAAAACATCCCCCTCTACGAGAAGTACAAGCGGGAGTTGCGTTTCACGCTGGAAGATGACCTCGACCGCGTTTGCGATGCCTTCAAGGCAGGAGATGCCAACCTCATCTGGTCGACCATCGACCGCCTGCCCTATGTGGTGGATAAGGTCCGGAAATGGCATCCCAGGGTCATCTATCAGGCCTCCTGGTCGAACGGGGCAGACGCCATCATCGCCCGTAAGGACATTAAGAGCATAGCGGAACTAAAAGGCAAGCGGGTGCATTTTCCTTTGGATTCGCCCTCCCAAACCTTCCTCCACTACGTGCTCAAAGAGCATGGCATCAGTATGAATGAGGTAGAGCTCATCCCGCAGCGGCAGCCCAACCTGGACCAGCTGGTAAAGGCCTTCGGGGCAAATGAAAGCATTGACGCCCTCGTGCTGTGGAGCCCCTTTGTGGAGGCCTGCCTGAACGAGACAAAGGGGGTGCACGTGCTTACCCACTCCGGGGAATATCCCAATTTGATCGCCGATGTACTGATCACCAACCAGGAATACATCGACCTGAACCGCGAGGAACTGGTGGACATGCTCGGGGGCTGGCTGCGCGAAGTCACGCTCTTTACCGGAGATGAGGCCTACCAGCAAAAGGCGGTCAGCGTGCTGATCAAAGCGATCATCAAACCCCTGCCTGCCATCATACCTTCCAGCATCCGGGAGTCCCTGACCG
Source organism: uncultured Phaeodactylibacter sp. (assembly GCA_964454855.1). Classification (GTDB taxonomy): domain Bacteria; phylum Bacteroidota; class Bacteroidia; order Chitinophagales; family Saprospiraceae; genus CAYVVK01. Next base: position 3,299 of record CAYVVK010000676.1, read on the forward strand.
AAGCCCTGACCAATTATTTCAGCAGCTCGCTCGCTAAGGTGCACCTCTGCACCCTGGACGACAATCAGCAGTTTTTCGGCCTGGCGCCCTACGCCGGCAATAAGCTGGGCGAATCCCTCTACGAAAAATTCCTCTACCTGGAGTACGCTCACCTGGCGCACGACCCGGACCTGCAGTGGGCAAATATTGTAGATGCCTCGCTGATGGAGGAGGTGGTGGTGGTGTGAAGTAGTATTAAGCTTGCATAAGCACTTTGTTCATAGCAACAAATACATTTCAACTTTACCAAGCTGCCCCGTCAAATTTCGCGGGGAGGTACCTTTTACACAACCCCATCGAAACGGCGTGTTCTACACGGCCGGGAGTTCCGCCGTGTAGAACACGTAAAATGATTGTGTCCACCTACTTTTTTTAAGTAGGTGGACAGAACAATATAACCCAGGCGGGTTTCGCTGCGCTCAACAA
>CAYVVK010000677.1:0-3752 GCA_964454855.1 uncultured Phaeodactylibacter sp.
AGAACGGTAAACGACCGTCTCCATCCAGTGGTAGCGCAGGTGGGCGGCAAAGCCCATCTCCTCTACCGAGTGGTGTACTTTGTGAAACTCCCATAGGGCGGGCACCCGGTGCAGCAGGCGGTGCGTCCACCACTGTACGAAATCGCGCACGAAGAAGCCCACGATCAGGATGATCCAGAGTGGAGCCCCGTTGAGGGGGTTGGCCGCCTGCAGATCAAAACCGGTGAGCGTTTCAATAATATTGTTGAAGAAGGCCACCACCACATCGGAAGCGGCGTTGTAGATGATGAGGGAAAAGAGAAAGAAATTGAAGAACATGTAGAAGAAATCCAGCCAGAAGTCCTTGCGGAACCGAGGTTGCCCTTTCCGCCAGGGGCTGAGCAGCTCCAGGGCAAAAAAGAAGGCCGATACCCCGATCAGCCAATAGAAGTAATTGTGCCATCCCGGGTGAGTGGCCTCGTGCCAGAGGTATTTGGCGTAGCCGTTGTACCCGTCGATGAATTCCTGCCAGTAGTTCATTACTTTTCCTTAGTTGAGTAAAGATTGGAAGGATAAAGATACGGCGGTTATCGGTAGAAGTAGTGTGATGAGAGTCACTCAGTGGTTTGGTTGATTGGTTGATTGGTTGATTGGTTGATTGGTTGATTAACGTTAAACGAACCGGTGAGCGGGCGCAACCCGCCGGCCGGTAATCTATAAACCCAATCAACCCAATCAACCATGAACCAGCTTACTTATCCGGCTGCGGCGTCATGCGCAGGTAGGGCTTGATCTCTTTGTAGCCCTTTGGAAACTTCTTGTCGGCCTCTTCATTGGAGACGGCAGGCGAGATGACCACATCATCACCCTGTTCCCAGTCTACCGGAGTGGCCACGCTGTATTTGTCTGTTAGTTGCAGGGAGTCAATAACACGTAGGATCTCGTGGAAATTCCGGCCCGTAGAGGGCGGATAGGTGATCATGGTGCGGACCTTCTTCTTGTCATCGATGATGAATACCGAACGCACGGTAAACTTCTCTGTAGCGTTGGGATGGATCATGTCGTACTTCTCCGCCACCGAACGGTCTTCATCGGCAATGATGGGGAAGTTCATTTTGACATTCTGGGTTTCCTCGATATCTGCCAGCCATTTCATATGGTCGTCCAGCGGGTCCACGCTGAGAGCGATGACTTTGCAATTGCGCTTGGCAAACTCTTCCTTGAGGGCGGCGGTGCGGCCCAGCTCAGTAGTACAGACCGGTGTGAAGTCAGCGGGGTGAGAATAGAGGACTCCCCAGCTGTTGCCCAGCCATTCGTGGAAATCAATTTCTCCTTCTGTGGTTTTGGTCTTGAAATTGGGAGCGGTATCTCCTAGCCTTAATGACATAGTGCTGTGATTTTGGTTTATTAATTAATAACTCAATGCGTCTCAGGTTTTTATTTAAGCATCGCCAAGTTACGGATACTGCGGCTTTCTGTCAGTGACTTTTCTCACATTTTTGGGCCATTTGCTCAAAATCGCTCCGTTCCGGGCAGCGGCCTTTTCTCGAGATAGCCAAAGCCGTTTTTTCTTTGCTGCCGATAGGTATATTTTACATTGCCGTTGATCTGCGCCTTGCCCTCCAGGAAAGGCCGCACCAGCCGGCCGATGGCCTGGTGTTCGATCAGAAAACCGTCGTGCCCGTAGGTACTGTCGATCAGCTCCAGCCGCGCGCGGGGAATGTGATTGGCCAGAAAGGCCTGTTCTTCGACGGGAAAGAGCACATCCGACTGTATGCCGATCACAATGGCGTTGGCGCGGATCTGCAGCAGGGCTTGCTCGGGCGTTCCCCGTTGCCGGCCCAGGTTGTGGCTGTCCATGGCGTGGCTCAGGGTGAGGTACGACCAGGGATCGAAGCGCTTGTACAATTTAACCCCCTGATACTGCTGGTAGGTGCTGGCCCTGAAGCCTCCGATCTTGTCGTGATGCTCCTCGGCCTGGGTCAGCTGGTAGGTGCGGTAGTTGCGGTAGGACAACATGGCGATGGCCCGCGCCGCTTCCAGCCCTTTACGGCCGGCTCCGGGAGTATGGTGATACAGGGTCGGGTCGGCTTGCAGGGCCATGCGCTGTGCCTCGTTAAAGGCAATGCCCCAGGGCGAATGCAGGGCATTGGAGGCCAGCACAGCGATGTTCTCGAACAGCTCCGGTTCCATGACCGCCCACTCCAGCACCTGCTGCCCCCCCATGGAGCCGCCGATGGCCAGCCGGATACTTTCCACTCCCAGATGGCGCCGCAGCAACTGCTGGCTGCGGACGATATCCCGGATGGTCACGGCCGGGAAATCTTTTCCGTAGGGTTCCCCCGTCCGGGGGTTAATGCTTCTGGCGTTGGTGCTTCCGTAGCAGGAGCCCAGCATATTGGCGCACACAATGAAATAATGCTCCGGGTCGAACAGTTTTCCCTTGCCAACCAGGCCGGGCCACCACTCCTCCGCCTCAGAATTAGCCGTGAGGGCATGGCAGACCCACACCACGTTGTCCTGCCTGGGAGAAAGTTTTCCGTATGTGGTATAGGCGATTTTGAGTTCGTTGAGTGAAGCCCCGCTCTCCAGTTCGAAGGGGTGGCCGATGGTTAAGTATTCCACAGTGATCGTAGTTTTTATTGGTAGCCGGTTCGCTAAGGCGGAAGCAGCACCTCTGCCGTTCCAGCCATAACGAACCGGCGGGAGGACATTATACCAGAGCAGGGCTGTCTACCTCTATTTTTGAGAAGGCCTGTTCCATGTCGGCTTTGATATCCTCGATGTGTTCAATACCAGCAGACACCCGCAGCTGGTTGGGCAGTACGCCAGCAGCCCGCTGCTCTTCATCAGTGAGTTGCTGGTGAGTAGTTGCCGAGGGCTGGATGATCAGCGTTTTGGCGTCTCCCACATTGGCCAGATGGCTGACCAGCTCCAGGCTATCTACAAAACGGGTGGCGTTTTCCTTGCTTCCCTTCACGGTGAAGGAAAGGACGCCCCCGAAGCCGTTCTTCAGGTACTTTTTGGCGTTTTCATGAGCAGGGTGGCTCTTCAGCCCCGGGTAGTGCACCTTTTCCACTTTGGGGTGTTGTTCCAGCCACTCGGCCAGCTCCATGGCATTGTCTGCAGTGCGCTGCACCCGCAGAGAGAGTGTTTCCAGGCCCTGCAAGAGTAAAAAGGCATTGAAGGGGCTGAGTGCCGGCCCGAAGTCACGCAGGCCTTCCACCCGCGCCCGGATGATAAAAGCGATATTGCCGAAGGGGCCGTCTTCGCCGAATACTTCCCAGAATTTCAAGCCGTGGTAACCTTCCGAGGGTTCGGTAAACTGCGGGAATTTGCCATTGGCCCAGTTGAAGTTTCCACCGTCTACGATCACACCGCCGATGGAGGTGCCGTGGCCGCCGATCCATTTGGTGGCCGACTGAACAACTACATTGGCTCCATGCTCCAGCGGGCGGAAGAGGTAACCGCAGGCACCGAAGGTATTGTCCACCACCAGAGGGATATCGTACTTTTGGGCTACCGCGGCAATGCTTTCAAAATCAACTACATTAAAGCTCGGGTTGCCGATGGTCTCCAGGTACAAGGCCTTGGTGTGCTCATCGATCAGCTTTTCAAAGCCCTCCGCTGTTTCCTCTTCTACGAAACGGGCCTCTATACCCAGGCGTTTGAAGTTGACCTTGAACTGGTTGTAGGTGCCACCGTAGAGGTTGGCGCTGGACACCAGGTTGTCTCCCGCACCCATGATGTTGCTCAGGGCGATGAATTGCGCG
>CAYVVK010000678.1:0-464 GCA_964454855.1 uncultured Phaeodactylibacter sp.
TGGGCAAGACCCTGACGGTCAGCTACATGATGAGCAAAGACTCCGTGCAGTCCCGGCTGGAAACTGGCCTTTCCTTCACGGAATTCAGCTACCAGCTGCTGCAGGCCTACGATTTCCAGGTGCTCTATCAGAAACACAACTGCATCCTGCAGATGGGCGGCTCCGACCAGTGGGGGAACATCACTTCGGGCACCGAGTTCATCCGCCGCAACCTCGGGGAAAAGGCTTACGCCGTCACTACCCCCCTGCTCACCAAGGCCGACGGCTCCAAGTTCGGTAAATCTACCGAAGGCAACCTCTGGCTCGACCCCGATATGACCTCCCCCTACCAGTTCTACCAGTTCTGGATCAATGCCGCCGATGCCGATATCCCCAGGTTCACCCGCTACTTCACCCTAAGGCCCCGGGAGGAGATCGAAGCCCGCGAGGAAGAGCTGGCCGGCAACCCACAGGAGCTCAAGCGC
>CAYVVK010000678.1:474-3751 GCA_964454855.1 uncultured Phaeodactylibacter sp.
TCAAGCGCCTGCTGGCCGAGGAGCTGACCCGGCGCGTACACTCCGATGAGGCTTACCGTTCCGTCCTGAAGGTGACGGAACTACTTTTCAGCCGACAGGCTGGCAAAGAGCAATTGATGGAACTGAGCGAAGGCGAACTGGCCACCGTAGCTTCCGAGATCCCCAGCTTCACCATCCACAGGGAGGCCCTGGCCAATGGCCTGAACATCGTGGACCTGATGGCGGAACACACGCAGATCGTTGCCTCCAAGGGCGATGCACGACGCGCCATCAAAGGCAAAGCAGTGAGCGTCAATAAAGACAAGGTCGAAGATCACGACGAGACGATCAGCCAGGAGGCCCTGCTGCACGGCAAGTACCTGATGGTGGAGAACGGGAAGAAGAATAAATTTATCGTTATCGCGGAGTAGGGGGAAGAGGCTTGCGGGCCGCCGCTGGATTTCGCCCATACTTTCCGTATCTTGCGCCAAAGCGCAAGACCAATGGACTATCCGAGCCTGAAAACTCACTGGCGGGAAAATGCCGACAGCCTCTCCACCGCCTTTCAACAGGGAGAATATTCCTTTCTGCCCTTCCTGCTGCCCGAGCTGGCAATGGAATTCACCACCGAACGCACACTGCAGCTACTGGAAAAAAGGCTGGGTAAAGGCCTCATCCAGGATGCACTCGACCCTCACTACACTGTGCCCAGCCCGCTGGCCGGCCTTCGCACCACCAACTGGGTCAAGCGCACCAATATGGTGGGCATCAACGTGCGGACGATCGGTAATTTCTGGAACATCATCAAATATACCCTCACCCTTCCGGAAGCGCAGCAGTCCATCCACCTGCTGCCCATATGGGAGCCGGGAGTGGTGGCCAGCCTCTACGGCATGGCCAGCTGGAACATCAATCCCGAATTCTTCAGCGAAGAACTATACCAGGCCCACCCCCACCTGGATACAGTGGAGAAACAGCTCAAAGTAGTGGCCAACCTGCTGCACGCCGGCGGCCGCACCGTAGGCATGGATGTCATCCCGCATACCGACCGCTACTCCGAGATCGTGCTGGCCAACCCGCAGCACTTCGAATGGCTGCAGCGCCGCGACGATAAGATCACCAACCACCGGGCCAATTTGCACGAAGAGGTACAGGCCTTCATCTACCAGTTCCTCAAAGAACAGGGGCCGGCAAAAGACGGTATTGACCTGCCCGCCAGCCCGGAGGTTTTTTTCCATGAGGAATACCCGGAAAGCGCCCGTTTAGAACTGCTCTTCGGTGACAAAGAGGACTACGGCAGGCGCGGGCAGCGGCGCGGATGGCTGGTGCAACACCTCTACAAAAAGGGCTTCGAGCCCGTGCCCGCCACCATGGGCCCACCTTACCGCGGCATCGTGGTGAACACCCGGGAGGAAGCCAAAACAGTGGACAGCGAAGGGCGCATCTGGCGGGAATACAGGATCGAGAAACCGCAGGAGATGTCGCGCGTGTTCGGGCCCCTCACCCGCTATAAACTGTACGGCCGGCTGGAGGACAACCAAAACTGGGAGATCGATTTTGACAGGCCCCGCGCCTCCACCTGGGAATACGTTTGCCGCCATTACAACCTCATACAGCAGGAGTACAACTTTGACTTCATGCGGGGCGACATGTCGCACGTGCAAATGCGGCCCTCCGGAGTGCCCGCTAAAGCAGATGACCACTACGACCTGCACAAGGCGGTGTGCAACTATGTACAAAGGGCCAAGCCCTACTTCGGCTACTTTGCCGAGTCCTTCCTCGTGGGCCCCAACTTCATTGCCTATGGAAACGAAGTGGACCATCTGGAACAAGCCGATGCCGACTCCACCCTGGGAGACCTGCAGAGTATGGTAGTGGGCAGCCCCAGGTTCCTGCAAAATTTTCGCTGGTACCTCGACCTGCTCAAAACGCGCGCCTTCGCCCCCAACTTCACTATCATGACTGGCGATAAGGACGACCCCCGCTTCGACGAGTTCTACCTCGGCGGCAACGAGGCACGGCTCTTTACAGCCCTTTTCCTGACGGATATGCCCAGCTATATGGCCCTGGGCTTTGAAACCCGCGACCCTCACCCCGAACCTGCTCCCAACGAACATTACACCAAGCTGTACGTATTCAAGATAAGTAGTGGAGAAAAGGCCACCCGCGCGCCATATGTCTGGGGAAAGAACGCCCGGCTCTTCCAGCGCCTCAGCCGCCTGCGCCTGGCTGCGGAAGAGATCCTGCCGCGCATCGTAGAGGCAGATACCCTCTGGTTATTGCCTCCTGACCCTACTGCCGGCAGCAAAGTCATCGCCTGGACGCAAACGGCTAATTACCGCTACCTCTTTGTGGTGAACCTGGACACGGAAAAAGCAGGGGCCAATATCAAGATCCCCCAACTGCCCAAAGGGCACCGGCCGGCCAGCCCCCGCCTGGTCTTTTCCACCCATCGCCACCAGTTGGCGCCTCACAAGCTGTTCTTTAACGGCATACAGTATCAACTGGAGAGGATGGAAGCCGGGGAAGCCCATATTTATGCTCTGGAAAACCCGAATGACACCTGACCGATACTTTATAAATTCAGGTTCTTTGACAAATCCTGTGTCCTAAGGAAAAATTATTACCATACCATGAAAAAGATCCCCTATATTCTGGTAGCTGCCTATTTACTCTCCGCCGCTGCCTGTACGTCCACCACCGCCCTGGAAGTCCTGCAACCCGCCGACATCTTCCTGCCGGAACACATCGAAACCATCGCCATCATCGACCGCAGCCAGCCCGCCAAAGGCTTTGAAAATGTAATGGAAGGACTGATCACCGGTGAAGATATCGGGCAGGACCGCCGTGGCCGCCGCCGTGCCCTGGACGGGCTGGCCATGATCCTCACCCGTACGCCCCGATTCAACGTCAAGGCTACCAGTGTGGAAATGAAGGGCAGCCCTACCGGCAATAGCTTCGAGCCGCCCCTGCTCTGGCCGGAAGTGGACGAGATCTGCGACAAATACGGCGCCGACGCCCTCATCGCCATGGAGCTATACGACAGCGACAATTCCGTCAGCACAGACTTGCGCAAGGACAAAAAGAAAGACAAGGACGGCAATGAATTCATCGACCGCTACTACATAGCCAGTATGCGCACCCAGGTAAAGATCGGCTGGCGCCTCTACGACCGCCGGGAGCGCCACGTGCTCGACCAGTTTACCGGCATCGAGGACGCCAGCAGCGACGCCCGCGGCGATACCGAAGAGCAGGCCAAACGCAACCTGCCTGCTCTGGAGGCCGTCACTCAGGAGGT
>CAYVVK010000679.1:0-3743 GCA_964454855.1 uncultured Phaeodactylibacter sp.
AGGGGGGGGACGGGGAGAAACAGCGCAGCAAGGGGAAGGCGAAAATCAAAAATCGGAAATCATAAATGACGCTGAGACGGATTTAGGCATTTACGATTTGGGATTTGGGGCAAGGTGGTGAAATAGAGGATGGCGAGAGCAGAAACTGCATACTGCATACTGCCAACTGGAGACTGGAGACTGGAGACTGGAGACTGGGTGACTGGGTGACTGGGTGACTGGGTGACTGGGTGACTGGGTGACTGGGAGACTGGGAGAGGGGGTGACTTGGGGACTGTACTGCCAACTGGGACACTGGAAACTGGGGGACTGCATACTGCATACTGCATACTGCATACTGCCAACTGGACTACCTCCCACTGACATACCGCAGCCCACCAGCCAGGTGTTGCAGGAACAATTCCTCTTCAAAAGAATCGGGAGTATGGCCGCCGGCGGTGTAGAAAGTTCGCCCGCCCTCGAATTTGCGGGCCCATGCGATGGGATGGAAATCGCCGTGTGTCCCTCCATCGTAGGAGTTTTCGTCGACGGTGATCAGTACTTCTACACCGGGCTGAATATCGCGGAAGTTGTACCATTCGTCTCTGCGCGTCCAGGGAGAGGGGAGCATGGTGGTAGCGGGGTGATCTTTCTTTACGATCTCCAGGCGGGCTTCCTGAACGGGAGGGTGGTTCTTGAAATAAGCGCCCACCAGCCGGCCGTACCATGGCCAGCCATACTCCGTATCGGTTGCAGAGTGGATGCCCATGAAACCGCCCCCGTTGCGGATGTAGCGTTCCATTTCCGCTTCCTGACCCGGGTTGAGGATATCGCCGGTGGTATTCAGAAAAATGACTGCGGCGGGCTGCTGTTGCAGGGCTTCTCTCAGGGCCTCGGCATCTTCGGTAGCCAGCATTTCCATGCCCTGCTCTTCGATGATGCGCTGCAGGGCGGCAATGCCCGGCTCGATGGAGCGATGGCGAAAGCCGGCCGTTTTGGAAAAAACAATGGCCTGTTGATTATTGGTGGGCGGGATATTCTCTTGTTCTTTGTTGCAGGAGAAGGATAAAGCCAGGAGGAAAGCTGCAAGGATAGGCCATGGAGCCAATGCCCACTGCCTGCTGCTTACGGTAAGCTGTTGAGCGTAGCGAAATCCGCAGGGGCTCCTGCGAAATGTACTAATTCCAGCAGCCGTCATCATCGTCGGGGCCGGGCTCGAAGTCGGAAAAACCAAAGAAAAAAGGGTCGTCATCATCTTCCTCATCCCAGTCTTCATCTTCAAAATCGAAATCATCCTCGTAGTAGTCTTCGTCCTCCTCATCCCGAAAAAGGCCCTCTTCATCAATATCATGGCCAAGCAGGTAATCGGGCAGGCCGGGTTTTTCGATCAGGCCCTGAATATTCTCCTCATCGAGAGGGCCGTCATCATTCTCCAGCTTAGAGAGCCATTGTTCGTATACCTTGCACTGGCAGTAGGAATCGCCAAAGGGGCAGGTGCGCGGTTCGTAATCGCAGAAGTCGATCTGCCAGGGGTTATAGGAAAGGATGGGCACTTCGCGGCCGAGGTAGGCCACCAGCACCTCGTACTGTCGGCGCAGCGGCAGGCCAGTTGGGAAATGGGGAATAAAGCCGTAGGCATCCAGGCAATTGGCCATGGCCTCCAGGATACCAGATATCTGCTCTTCATTCAGGCGCTGAACGGGCGGGAACCATTCCTGTTTGACGCCGATCCGCTCTCCCAGCGGTTCCCTGCGGGCTGTTTTTTCCTCTTCTTCCAGAGAAATGAAGGGCATTTCTTCGTCGGGATCGTCGAAGATCAGCACCGGAATGTTCTCCGAAGCAGCGGTAATATCAGCGAGCAGGTATTTGAGGTACTTTTCCATATAAACAGGCTTCCTAATTAAACCAACGATTGAGCGCCTGTATTCGGCCACTATTGATTCAAGTTTTTCGCTTGCTGGCAATTTAAGAAGTTTTCAGGCACATTGCCAATGCCAGTACAATTATTTGAGGCCCAATTACTCACAAGCCTATTTTTTTTGCGCCCCTACAAGCTCGATGAATCCTTCTATTTTGTCATTGGGCACCAGCACGGCCAGGTTGTAATGGCGGATCTTCCAGCCCTGGGCAGTTTTGGTGAGTACGCCCGAACCGCGGCAGGGCCCCATCCAGGTCTTGAGCTTTTCCTCAAACCAGGCCGTTTGTCCATTCTGTGCAAAGTAGAGCTCGCGCTCGTGAGGCGTGAACGCCCAGGCAGTATCCCTTTCGAAGGCCGCCTTGGCCCAGCTGCGCAGCTCATCGCGCAGCCAGCGCTCGGAAGCATCGGTGCCCAGGTAGATGGCATCGGAGGACATGCTGCCGAAGAAGGCCTCCGCATCGGCGGTAGCGGCGGCCCGATGCCAGCTGTCCAGCAATTCGTGAATGGCGGCGGCCTCGTCGGGCGCTTCAGCAGCGCAGCCTTCCTGGCTGCGGGTATCTGTAATGTGGGAGATCTTCCAGCCCTCCGGCCCTTTGAACAGTTGAAAGGCGTTGACGCCGCAGTGGCTGAGCTCCTCCCCCAGGAAGAAGGTGTATTCCGTCCAGGCGGCGGCCAGCCGGCCGTCTATGCGGATGTCATAACTCCAGATCTGCTCGTTGAATATTTTCTCATGCGGGCCGCCCACTGCCCGGAGGAAGCCTTCCAACTCCTGGCTCACAAGCTGAGGCTGCCCGTCGCGGCCGGTGGAGGCAGTTTGCAGGCGGGCATCGGGATGAAAAGCCTGGCGGACCATGCTGCTGTCGCCCGCCCGCATGCCATCGAACAACTGTTGTATGGGAGCTTTGACAGCGGCGATCTCATCGCTCGTCTGGGCGGGCAGAGCCAGAGGCAGCAGGATCAGAAGGAAGAGAAAGAAGAGAAGGTATTTCATGTGTAAATGTTTTTTTCGCTAAAGATAACGTCAGTTCGGGATCAAACCCTTTGAATATCAACAACTTGTAGCTCTCTGGAGCTATTCGCCGCTCGCTATTTGCCATTCGCTGCGGCCTGCGAACAGCGAACTGCCATAAGCGAACTGCAATTGCAACGATTTACCATCAATTTTATCCCGAACTCACGTAAAGATAAGACAAAAGTAACTCGGGCGGCAATGGGAAATTGCCATCCGAGAACGGCGGCAGGCATAAAATCTTGCGATAAGCAGTTCGTTATAAATCTTTACCTTTGGTTCTCATATATAGCTCCTCATAAATATGGACATCTACACGCGAAAGTCACGCTGGAAACTATACCTCGGCATCGCCGGCGTCATTATCGTTGCCATTTCCATGGTGTACACCAACTACCTGACCGAAAAGCTGGCCGAAGAAGAACGCAATAAGGCGCGCCTCTGGGTACTGGCCATGGAAGACCTCAACGACTTCGACGACGAGGACTACAGATACTGCGATGTGACGCTGCATACCGAGATCCTGACCTCCAACCAGACCATCCCGGTCATCGTGGTCAATGACCGGGGCGGCATAGACGCTCACATCAATATGAACGGCGACACCAGCGCCGTGGCCCTGCAGCGGGAAGTGGAAAGGATGAAGGATGAAGGATTCGAGCCCATACAGGGTTTTGCCTACTCCATTTACTACCAGGAGTCGACCCTGCTGAAGCAATTGCGGTACTTTCCCCTGGTGCAGCTCATCCTCATTGCGGCCTTTATCGGCTTCGGCTATCTGGGCTTCAACTCGGCGCGGCGGGCGGAGCAGAACCGCGTGTGGGTAGGCATGGCCAA
>CAYVVK010000680.1:0-3743 GCA_964454855.1 uncultured Phaeodactylibacter sp.
GGCAGCTCACCTGGTTTCGGCGCGACGGCCACTGGAAACTGCTGCGCCCCGAGGATTGGGAGCTGGCCCTGCGCTACCTCGATGCGGCAATGAATAAGGGTTGGCACTTGCAGTATCACGACACGGCCAGCCTGGGCTCCATCTTTTCTACCGCCGATAAAAACCGGCGCCTGCAGATCGAAAGCCCTGATGGCATACTGGCCCATCTAAACTACAGCGAACGAAAAAAAGAGATACTGCTGCGGGGCCCCTGGCCAGGCGAGGGATTCACCGCAGAATTGCTGGCCCATGAAGGGCTGCTGGCGGCCGAAGATAAAACCGCTTATATTTTCTCCATGCCAGGCTCGGCATTGCTGGGCCATCCGGATCTGCAGGAGGTAGAGGACATACAGGCCTTACCCTCCTGGATACGCCGGGCGTGGGGGGATTTTCGGGAGCGGCATATTGGGGCTATTGTTAAATTGTTAAATTGTTAAATTGTTAAATTGTTAAATTGTTAAATTGTTGGGGCATGGCGGGGGCAGTTTGCTTGTATGCCAGGGTGCGGTTTCCCACCGCGCCCTGGCTTGAGCCAAGCCCATTTCATACGTAAAATAATTTTGTCCACTTACTTACCATATGATAAGCCAAGGCCAGGTTTTTACACCGCCAGCTCAGGCTTCTTCCTGACGAACAGCGCCACAACAGCCGAGGTGATCACTCCCATAACCAGGCCGCCAATGCTCCCTTGCAGGATGTAACTGCCCAGGCTGAAGAAAGCTTCCGCTTCTGCCTGAGTCATCTTTGCATTCACCACGGAGTATTGAATGATGTTGGGAAAATACTCCGGAGAGATGAGGGTGTGGGTGATCCACTGCGACAGCGGAGTAAGCACGGCCACCACCAGGGTGATGAGCAGGCCTGAGAAAAACCCCTGCTTCCAACTCATGCTGCCACCCAGTTGCCGGCGCTTGTCCAGCAGCGCAAAAACAAAGACAGCAATAGCCAGGATGGCAAAAAAATTGGTGTAAGTGGCGTGGACGGCGATCTTTTCGCCATGCCAGCCCATGGCCTTCTCAAATACCATCCAGAGCAGGGCTACAGCGGTAAAGATCAGGCCCCATTTGATCTCAAGTGCATACTTTTTCATTCGTCTATAGTTTGTGGGTGAATAATTTCAAACGCATCCAAAGCGCGTTTGAAATTACTCCTGACAGCTGCTTCGGCCAGTCAGGGCATAGGGAAACCACTCAAATGCAGTTTAGTGCTTGGGGGCCATTCACTCATTTTCTTTTCAGTGTTCCCGCCTTGGGAATTACCGGCCTGCTGTTTCTGATGTGATAGATAGTTGGATATGCATTGACAAAATACGAATTTGCCACCTTTTTGATAACATAAAGCCCCAAAAAATTTACTTTTTTCCGGCATATCGTACTTTCCCGCCCGAAACTGTGCAAAGTTTAGTTGGACGACAGCAGGTTTTTCATCCATTCAATATCCTCTTTCGAAAAAGGCGGTGAAGGCGGGTTTTCTGAATAATCGATGGAGCGTTCGAACAGGCCTTGCTCGTACATATCTTTCATTGCCTGGCCCAGATCCAGAAAGCTATCCTGGTCGGGCTGTTTGAGGGGTATAGGGACGGTTGGCAGTGTATCTTTCACCTCTATCGCCCAGACTTGTGTCTTTCCCGAATCCGCCCGCAGCAAGGACACCATGTAGTGAGAATGGGGAAGATAAGGATGTACCAGTGGCCGCTCGCCCCGGCGGATCAGGTCTATTTCCAGTAGATGTACTCCGGCGTAGTGTAATCGTTCCCGTTTTTCCCTGTAGGGCTGCAGGCCGGGCTTTCGCTTATTGACCGGAGACAGGATCTCGATGGCTGTAATCAGCTTATTGTTTTTCCTGTCCTTGATCTCCACCACCGGAATGCGCACTTTCACGTTCTTAACGGCCGGAATGGTCACCGTTTCCGGGGTAAGGGGCGTTTCGTAAGCCCCGGCGGGTTCCTTCAGTACATCTTTCCTTCGAAAGATCTCCACATCCGGATACATGATCCCTATGTCTTCTTCCGGCGAAGTGTCCTCAACGGTGTAAGTATTCAGATGCACGATGTAGGGGTCAATAAGCCGCGGGGCCAGCTGCACCTTTATCAGATAGGCGAGGCTGTTGTGCACATCGGGCCAAAGGTGGCCTTCCAGGTAAGGGTCCATGCCGGGGAAAGGAGAGGGCATACCGCATAATGGTTTTGATCTCTTGAAAATAGGAAAATAAAGCCAAATTCCCAATACCGAACTATTTGCGCCTGCCTGCGTTGTTGAAACGTCAACAAGTTATAAATCGCAATCTCATATATTGATGGAGGCTGAAGCCGAGAAAGGTGAGGGTGCGGGAGCGGGTGTGATTTATGCCAATATTGCGTACCTGACGGCACGCTATTCCCCTTGCCTACCTGGCCAGTGCCAGCCCAAGCCTTTAGGTTTGTGGCTATTTAAAATCCAAGGCGCAAGGCGACAAAAAAACTTCGTGCACCTTCGTGTCTTGGTGTCTTGGTGGCTATTTAAAATCCGAGCCGCAAGGCGAGCTACCGTTCATACTCCTTATCGTAGATCCGGATAAAGGAAGCTTCATCCAGTTCCTCCATGGGGCGCAGCTCGTACACGCGTTTTTCAGAGAACTCTCCGGCGTAGGGGTGGCCAAAATCGGCGAAGGCGCCGGTGCCCTGGCTGTCATCCTTTTCACGGACGAATTCCCGGCCCAGCACCAGGCCGATCTTTCCGTAATCGTTGAAAAAGTACTCCTGCAGCAGGGGTATGAGGTGCCGTTCGAATACCGCTTTCAGCTCATCCAGGTCATGGACATCGAGAAAGTAGGCGTGGCCGATCTGGTAATCGCCGCCGATAAGCAGCTCCAGGCGGTTATTGATGGCCGTGAGCATGGCGGCCAGGTTGACGCCGGCAGCCAGCGGGGCTTTGGCCAGCTTGCTGATAAGTGCGGGCTCCGCCTGCATGGCGCGAAAAGCAAAGCGGCGGCGCAGGGCAATATCCAGAGCCTCTGTGGAGCGGTCTGTGGTGTTCATGGTGCCAATAATGTAAAGGTTGGGAGGCACCGAAAACATACTTTTAGAGTACGGCAGCATGGTGGTGATGGCTTCCCGGGCCCCTTCCCGCTTGTCTTCCTCCAGCAAAGTGATCAGCTCCCCGAAGATGGCGGGGATATTGCCGCGGTTAATCTCATCGATTATGAGTACGTAATTATTGCATTTAGCCAACAGGTGTTCGGGCAGCAGCGGCAATTCATAGAACAGGCTTTCCTGCCCAAGTTCTTCGGCGTCCTCTTTATCTCTTCCCGTCAGGTAGTCTGTTTCAAAGGTTTTGAGTGCTGAAAAGACCGCCCAGTAGGCATTGTGGTCGCGCTCGCCGATAATAGCGCCCAGTTTCATTTCCTCCGTTTCTTCCTGCTCTGATGTCTTGAAGTGCCGGTACATGTACTGCAGGTGTTTCCGTTGCACTACCTGCGGAGCATAGGAAGTAGCGGGACGCACCGAAAGGTCGCCATAGCGGTGGATGCGATGCAGCAGTATCCGGTTTTTATTACGGCTTTCGAAATAGTCGAACTCATCTCCCTTAAGATAGTCCAGAAAAGCACCGTACACTTTATTGAAGCCTACCGGAGGCGGCTCATCCGAATGGAAGAACACTTCCTGAAACACGCTTTGGTAAGCGTCGGTGCACATTACCTTAAAAATGCCATCTTCCACCCGGTAC
>CAYVVK010000681.1:0-3740 GCA_964454855.1 uncultured Phaeodactylibacter sp.
TGCCGGCGCCCCAGCATTCGCCCATATTGGGGCAGTTGCCGCTCTGGCAGATGGTGTTGAGCTTGTACTCATCCACCAGCGACCTTACCTTTTTATATTTAGGCCCGATGGGAAGTTTCACGCGCAGCCAGTCTGGCTTGCGCCGTCTCGGTTCTTTCTTATCTACTATCGGTAATTCGAGCATTGGATGTTGCAGTTGTGGTTATCAGCTTGTAATGGTGAAAACAAATAGCGGGCCGGAGAGTTCTCAGGCAACGGCCATGTTTACCACAGCCAAATGATCACCAGCGTTTTCCCAACTGCAAATTTACGTAAAGGTTGATGAAAAGGGGTTTGTTTTCGGTGTTCTCCACCAAATCTGACTCTACCATGATGGGCACTTCCCTGAAGTAGGCATCTATCATGATACCTGCTTCTATGGCCTTGACGAATTCGTCGAAAGCGCCCCAGTCGAAGTGGACGGCAAATTTACCGTGCAGGCCCGGCATGAAGTTGATCTCTCCCAGGCCCTTGGCGAAACCGGAAGAACCGTAGATGCGGCTGATGTCGAGAAAAGTGCTGGCGTTCTCGTCGGAGAATTTTTCACTGCGGATGGAAAAATTGTCGAATTCACCGGGAGCATCGGTACGTACGAGCTCCAGGTAATAGGGTTTGAGCATGCCGATAGAAGGGCCGCCCTCATAACTGATGCCCACGGCCAGGCCTTTGCGTTTGGCCTTTTCCGAGAAATAGCGTTTCTCCCCTATGCCGCCTCGCAGCACCAGGAAGTTGTTCTGCTTACCGAAGATGAACGCCCGGGAGACCCGCGCTGCCGTGGGCGTCTGAAAGTCGAAACTCTGGCGGAATTCCTTCGGGTGTTTAATCTCTCCGATCTCGATATTGAAGAAGCGGGTGAGGTAGTAGGTTTTCAGGCGGGCGAAATTGGCCCCCAGGGCAAAGCCGTTGGTGTGCAGCTTCACATCTACGGTGAATTCCCGGTCGTACACGATGCCCGCGCTCTCATCATAGATATTCTGCCCGGTATCATAAGTTTGTTGAGCCATTGCAGGTAGCAGGGCAACAGCGAAGAGTAAAAAGGAGAGGTATATCTTTTGGGCCATAGTTTCTTTTTCTTAAAGAGTATTACGTTTTCAAACGGCAATGGTTCAACTATTATGCTGCCGGGAGGGGTGTTTTATCAAATACTTTTCAATTTAATAAAATAATTGCATAAAGTACAGCAATTGCCGGCAATGAAATTGGGCGCTTTAGTAGATGTGGCGACAATTGTGGGGGGAAAGGCGTAGTATGCCCCCAGCTTGCAGCTTGTGAGCGGCAAAAAATTCCGAACTTTGAACGCAGAGCCATTTTAGCGACGCGCCATCAATAACTGATACTTATTAATCGCACGCCGCTTAGCCTGAATACTCAAACCGTAAAGTTCGAAACCATTGAACCTCCTCATCTACACCCCTTCTCTCCGCCCCAGGGTGGAATATGCCTTTCACCTGCTGTTTGAGTCGGCCGTTCAGCTTGAATATCAGCTGACTACCAGCCGGGAGGAGTACGAGCGGGCCGGAGGGCCTCGCCTAAACTACAGCCCCGCGCCTCTGCTGGAAAGGGAGTTGTGGCTGCCCGCCGGCCCTTTACTATGGGAGAAAGGCATCCGGCCACAGCAGGCCCGGCCTTTCCGGCACGAAGGGCTGCCGGCTCTCTTCGAGCAGCAGGCTAAAGGCGCTACTCTGCCTTTCGACCTGCCCGCCCAGGCCTTCTACCTGGCCAGCCGCTACGAAGAATACCTGCCCTTCCGAACGGATGCCCATGGGCGTTTTCCCGCAACGGAGAGCCTGGCCTTCCGGGAGGGCTTCCTGCAGCAGCCGCTTGTCAACCTCTGGGCACTGCGCCTGGCCGAGAGGCTGGAAGAACGCTTTCCTAAACTGGCCATTCATCGGCCTGCCTTTCGTTTTTTGCCTACCTACGATATCGATATGGCCTGGGCATACAAACACCGGCCGGCCTGGCTGCAACTGGCGGGCGGGCTTAGGGACCTGCTCAAAGGAGAAAATGCTTTGCTGAAGGAGCGTATAAACAGCCTGTTGGGTGGCAGGCAGGACCCCTTCGATACCTTCCGGTACCTGGAGGGCCTCCACGAAAAATACGACAGAGATGGCCTGTTCTTCTTCCTGCTGGGTGATTACGGCCGCTACGATAAGAATATCCGGGCTTCTCATCCTTCCCTGCAACAACTGATCCGGCGCCTCAGCCGGCAGTTTGGAGTGGGCATTCACCCTTCCTACCGGGCATCCTTGCGGAAAGAACAGCTGGAAAAGGAAATACTGCGCCTGAAAGGCATTACCGGCAAGCCGGTGCGCCGCAGCCGGCAGCATTTCCTGCGGCTGCGCTTCCCCGATACCTACCGCTGGCTGGTGCAGGCCGGTATAGAAGAAGACTACACCATGGGATATGCCGATGCGGTGGGTTTTCGCGCCGCCATGGCCACGCCCTTCCGCTGGTACGACCTGGAAGCGGAGGCCATACAGCCCCTCCGGCTCCATCCTTTTGCCGCCATGGATGTGGCCCTCAGGCAGTATATGGCTTTGTGCCCCGGGGAAGCCGCCGAGAAACTGCAGCAGCTGCGTGCCCAATGCCAGGCCGTGGGCGGGCAGTTCATTACCCTCTGGCACAATAGCTCCTTTGCTGTGCAACATGGATGGCAGGGATGGGGCGAAGTATACGAAAAGATAGTATCTTAGGCCGGTAAAGATAAACGTACTATATGATCGTCAACCTCAGCGAACAGAATTCAATAGCCAATCAATTTATTGCGGAGATCAGAGATGCGAACATCCAGCAGGACAGCATGCGCTTCCGCCGAAACCTGGAACGCCTGGGCGAGATCCTGGCCTACGAACTCAGCAAGGCCCTGGCCTACCAAGAGAAAGAAGTGGAAACACCACTGGGCGTAGCCCGGGTGAGCGTGCCCAACGAAGAGCTGGTGCTGGCCACCATCCTGCGGGCGGGCCTGCCTTTCCACCAGGGATTTCTCAACTACTTCGACGGCGCCAGCAATGCCTTCGTCTCCGCTTATCGCAAACAGCACAAGGACGGCACCTTCGACGTCCACCTCGAATACCTCTCCTGCCCGGAACTGGACGGCAAGACCCTCATCGTTACCGACCCCATGCTGGCCACCGGCGCATCCATGTCGCTGTCCACCAAAGAACTGCTGGCCTTCGGCAACCCGGCGCGGATCCTCTTCGCCACCATCATCGCCTCCACCAACGGCCTGGAGCACATGGAGCGCGTATTCCCCGACGCGCCCATCTACGTCGGCGCTATCGATGAGGAGCTGACCGCCAAGTCTTACATCGTGCCCGGCCTGGGCGATGCGGGCGACCTGGCCTTCGGCGCAAAGCGGGAGGAGGGGTACTGAGGGTGCGTCAGGCGACAACTTGCAGTTGTTTTCTGGCTTAAACGGGTAATAAGTGAAGAGGCCCGTACGGGCCGCTTCACCTACCGCACCACCAACCATCCGCTCGCCTGCCTGCAAACGACAATAATATAAGCCCGCCGCCACGCTCGCCGGCCGCTGCCAATTGATCTGTTGCTGCCCTGCTAGCAGGTTTTCACCGGCCAGTACCTGCACGGGCTGCCCCAAGGGGTTATACAGTTTGAGTTGCACCCGCGCCGCTTCCGGCAGCTCGAAGGCGAAGGTAAGCTGGGAGGAGGCGGGGGTGGGAAAGGTGCAGCGGTAAGCTTCA
>CAYVVK010000682.1:0-3737 GCA_964454855.1 uncultured Phaeodactylibacter sp.
GTTCCACGGTTTCATAGGCCAGGCAGACGGCTTTGCTTTCGATCATGGCGTGCGTCAGCGGCTCATAGGAGGCAAAGTGGAAATAGGTGAACAGCAGTTGCCCTTCTTTGATGAGCTTGTATTCCGGCTCGATGGGCTCCTTGACCTTGATGATCATCTCAGCCTTGTCATAGGCCTCTTCGATGGAAGACAGGACTTCGGCTCCTGCAGTTTTGTATTCTTCGTCCTCGTATCCACTGCCTTCGCCGGCCGTGCTTTGTACGTAAACTTTATGCCCTCTTTTAACCAGTTCAAAAGCACCGGCAGGGGTGAGAGCGACGCGGTTTTCGTTATTCTTGATCTCTTTTGGTACACCAATAATCATGGCTTCGGATTTTATTATCTGATTAGGAATATTTGGAGGCTGGGCAAAAATAATAAACTGGTTTTTATTTTAAGCCCTTCGATCATCATAATTGCGGGCTCACGAATATGGGCATATCCCAGGTAGGAATCACTCCTTTTGCCATAGCAATGTCAAACAGGCGCTGTACGGCTGCTCTGCCCCGGTGTCCCAGCCCTCTGGTATATTCGTTGACATAAAGGTCGATGTGCTTGTACATCACCTCTTCGTCCATCTCCTGAGCGTGCTGGCGTACGAAGTCACGGGGCGCTTCGGGATGATCCATGGCGAAGGCCACGCTGCGCTGCATCACCCGGCTTACGGTTCGCTGTACGTCCATGGGCAGCGCTCTTTTCACTGCGATGCCGCCTAGTGGAATGGGCATTTTCGTGGTGCTCTCCCAGAATTCTCCCAGGTCTTTGACCTTTACCAGGCCTTTTTCCTGGTAGGTAAAGCGGTTTTCGTGAATGATCAGGCCGGCATCGGCCTTTCCTTCCAATACGGCTTCTTCGATCTCCGAGAAAAGCATTTCCGTCTTGTTCTGAGCGCCCGGATAGGCCAGGCTGAGGAGGAAATTGGCGGTGGTGTACTTTCCGGGTATGGCGATATGGGCCTGTTCGACTTCCTTTTCCTCCATCGGCGATTTGGCGATCAGCAGCGGCCCTACTTTGTTGCCGAGAGCGCTGCCGGCATCCAGCAGGGCATAATCTTCGAGCAGCAGGGCAAAGGCGTGGTAGCTCAGCTTAGTGATGTCGAGCTGCTTGTCGAAGGCCTTCTGGTTCAGCTCTTCCACATCGGCGATGACGGGCTCGAATTCCAGGCCTTCGGTGTCTATCTTGCCATGGACCATGGCGTCGAAGATGAAAGTATCGTTGGGGCAGGGAGAAAATCCTAGCGTCAGTTTCATGGATGCTTGCGTTTTGGGGCTGCAAAAATAGCAAAAATTAGCTTGACTCGGGCCAGGCGCCGCACACTGCTCTCCTTTTTCTATTGGAGGTATTTGTTTACATTGGTGTTGGTATAAAGAGTGAAATATGAATTTTTCATCAAACACGGCCATAAGCGTGAAGAAGCTGTCCTTTTCCTACTCCGGCCAGGAGCCCACTTTCTCCAATTTTGGGCTGGAAGTGCCGGAGGGCAGTATTTTCGGACTGCTGGGCGCCAATGGCATCGGCAAATCCACACTGATGAAACTGCTGGTAGGCCTGCTGCACCCGCAGGAGGGGCAGGTGCAGTTACTCGGCCGGAGCAATCCCCGGGAAGCTTTCCGGCACCTGGGCCTCATGATAGAGCAACCCAACCTGTACGCCCACCTTTCCGGGAGAGGCAACCTGGAAGTTATGGCCGCTTACCGGGGGCTGCCGGCTTCACGAATCGGTGAGGTGCTCAGCCAGGTGGAGCTGGAGGCGCAGGCGGATAAGCTGGTGCGGCATTACTCCAGCGGAATGAAACAGCGGCTGGGTATTGCCATGGCCCTTCTGCCGCCCCCCCGCCTGCTGCTGCTGGATGAACCCAGCAACGGGCTCGACCCCGCTGGTATTGTTACTGTACGCCGGTTGATCAGGAAGCTGAAGGAAGAACAGCATGTCACCATACTGTTGTCGAGCCACCTGATCAGCGAGGTGGAACAGCTGTGCACACATGTCGGCATCCTGGGGCCGGAAGGGCTGGCCTATCAGGGTACCCTTGCCGGGCTGCGGGAGCAGAGCGGGCAAGGCCTGCGCCTGCAACTGGAATGCCGGGATGCAAAGGCGGGCCTCGAGATTTTGGAGAGGAAAGGAAAGGACGCCCGGCTGAATGAGGAAGGGCAGCTGGAAGTACAGCTGGAAAATAAGCGGCAGGCCTCTGGAATGATCGCGCTGCTGCAGGAGCAGGGCGTAGAAGTATACCAGGCCATTATCGATCAGAATAAACTCGAGGATTTTTACCTGAACCTATACCAATGATGGAGGCTTTTTGGAGAAGTTTTAAAGCGGAAGGGTGGAAAGCCCGCAATTCCTGGGCGCTGTGGCTCTCCCTCCTGGGTACGGCTGCCAATGTGCTGATGTTCTTCGGCCTGCATCTGCTAGGTGAAGCGGCGCCGGGCGGCTTTCGGGCCAGCGGATGGGAGCAGTATATCATTAACCACTATGAAGAAGTGGCCTTCATGATGCTGCCGCTTTACGTCATCATTCTCTGCAGCCTCGTTTTTCTGATGGAAAGCAGAGGGGAGATGTGGGTGCAGCTCTTTACCCTGCCTTTTCCCAGAAGGGCTGTGTACCAGGGAAAGCTGGCCTTTTTGTTGCTCTTATTTGTGGGAGCCCATTTGCTCTTTGTCCTCGGCATGTTGCTTTCGGGCCTGATAATGGGAGCCTTGCGGCCGGCCAGCGGCCTGCTTGCGCACGGGCCTTCTTTCGTTCAGCTTTTGGAGTTGGCGGGCCGCACTTTCCTGTCCGTACTGGGCTTGTTCGGCCTGCATGCCTATCTGAGCCTGCGCTTCTCGTATTTTATCATCCCTCTGCTGATCGGTATACTGGGATATGTGGTGACCGGCCTGCTGGGCGTTGATTGGGCCGGGCAATGGCTCAATCCCTATGCTCCCACGCTTTTGCTTATGCCTCAGTATACGGGAGAGGCAGAACTACGGAGCCTGGCGGGGCTGACTGCGGCAGAGTGGATGAGCCCCGCCTATTTTTTTCTGTTTACGGTACTGGCGCAGCGTTTGCTGGAGCGCCGGAACTGGGGAGGGTGAGGGTTCAGTATGCAGTATGCGGTATGCAGTATGCGGTATGCCCGTACGGGTTTCGCTACGCTCAACAGTGGGCAGTATGCAGCCTTCGCCCGCCGTAGCCTCGGCGAACCTGTCTACCAGGGGGGTAGACAGGTAGAGGAGGGGAGCAGTATCCACTTAACGATAGAAAATATTTCCTGTAATACTGGGGTAGGGCTCCTTGCTTTCTACCGGAAAGCGCGTGCTTTTTTTCCGGCGGCGATAAGAGCGAGGGCGATTACTAAAATGGTAGTTACAGGCATCATAGGGTTTGCTGTTTTGTTGCTAATGGTTTTCAGTAGGCTAAGACTGTGCCGGAAGGGAAAAGGGTTGGGTCGAAAAAGATTTTTTTTCCACAGAGGCATGAAAGTTTCAGCGGCGTAGCTGCGGCAGAGTTTCTGTCTTCTGTCGCAGCTATGCCGCTCCCTAATCCTCTCTAAATAGATCCTGGAGCTGTCCCATACGGGCAGGCGCTCCAGGCTATTGTCTATCGCCGCTACCTGCCTACCATGCCGTCTGGCGTCCGCCTGGCGGGCAGGCAGGCGCGGCTTCAGGGGGTTGTGTAAAAAGGTACCTCCAAGCTTCGTCTTGGAGAATTTGAAATAC
>CAYVVK010000683.1:0-3729 GCA_964454855.1 uncultured Phaeodactylibacter sp.
ATTGACAGCTAAATCTACAACTTTTTGTAAACTTTATTTTTGGACAGTTACTAAGGTAAAGATAGTTTTAAAAAAAAAGGCCTTGGGATATTTAAAAACCCCGTTTTCCAGCACTCTACTTCGTGAGAAAAACTGCATTTATTGGCAAAATTGAGTTTCCTTATGATTTCAGAACATCCCCCCTTACAGTTGGACGCCGTTGTTTTGGCTACCCATGACTGGACGGCAGAGCAGTTGTGTGATGAAATTCAGGCGCATTACCCAGGTGTCATCGTAGTCCGTAATTTCCTGCTTGCCGGCCCGGCCATCGACTTCATTGAAGAAAAAAAGGTGGACCTTATAATTGCAGAGCTGGATTTCCAGCTGTTTGCCGAGCCCCGCTTGGAAAAACTATTGCATGACAAGCGTATCCAGGTGGTGTTAATTCCCACCGCTGGTGAGGATGCAAACGGGATTGGGCCATTCCCGGTACTAGGGCTTGGCCTTTTCGCATCCTTCAACGGAAAGCAAAGAGTGGCTCAACCCGGGCAGGGGCTGGCGGGGGGGCGGTTGCGCCCTGAAGGCAAGGATAAAGGGCTGGGGAAGCTCACTTTTTCGAACCAGGACTGCACCCGTTTTGTATCTCCCAATGAGGTTGTTATGTGTAAGTCAGACAATACTTATACGACGATCTTTCTGGAGAGTGGAGATAGCATGGTGGTGTCCAGGTCATTAAAAAAGGTGGAGCAGCAATTGCAAGGCCTCCCCTTTTACAGGGCTCACCAATCTTATCTGGTCAATCTATACCACATCAAAGAATTCAGAAAACGCGATGGAGGTTTTCTGGTGCTGACCCAGGGCCTGAGAGCAGTAGTAGCGAGAAATAATTGGAATGAGTTGCGTACGCTCTTATCCTCAGGTTTGCAGGGCAACAAATAAAAAAACTCCGCTTCCAGGGTTTTTTGGGGAAAGAGGAAGCGGAGCCGATAAATTATTCCGAATCTATGTTGATCTTTACAAAGGCTGTATCTCGATCTACAGTTACCTCTACATACTCAATGTATTGGCCGTTGACCACTTTTAGCCGGTAGCGGCCCGCCTCCACATTGTAGAAAGAAAATGCTCCTTCATCGTTAGATACCGCTGCGATATCCGGAGCGCTTCCTGTACCACTGGCAATAGTGATCACGGCATCGGGTATCGGTTGGTTGTGGTGGTTCAGTACAACACCTTCTATACTATAATTTTTCATACCACTCTTTTGAGGCGAGGAAGAGCAAGCTGCTCCCCATAATAATAAGGCAAGGCTTGCTATTCCAAGGCCGGGTTTCAGGAATTTAACGCCCTTCATTTCTCCATCTTATGGTGTTGTTCAATATTGGGCGGATAAGCCGGGTGGCAGAATTTTCCGTCGAGCTGCCATAGGCGTGGATGCCCACTGCAGTCCAAACTCCGTTCCTTTCTTTGATCCAAACCGGTGAACCGCTCTGGCCCCCCATGGTATCTATAGTGTAGTAGATCCTGCGGTTGGACAGGCGGCGTACCGGGCGGGCGTGGAACCACTGGTGGCGCCCCCCCTTATCGCCGGGGTATCCGGATATGTTGAGGTATTTGCCCCGGATACGGCTGGCAGTAGCTTCTGCCAGTTGAAAGTATTGGTTGCCAATATTAAGCCTGGCGTTCCTGGGCAATAGGATCGCCCCGTAGTCGCTGTCGGCGCGGCGGTTTCGCACCCAGCCTATTACGCTCCGGAAACTCGCAGTCTTTACACTTCCAAACGGTTTACTGGTACCGAACAGGCCTGGAGTAACGGTTACAGATTTAGCCCATCCCCCCGCATTGTGTAGGAAGATATTGTGCCCCGCTGTGATCAGGGTCCGGGGGCTGACCAGCCATCCGGTGCCAATATACCGGCGGCCGTTTTTGGCCTCGATGAGTAATTGGCAAATGGCTCGGAAAGGGACTCCCCGGGTATTGCGGACTTGCACCCGGTCATCTCTACCGATGATCCGTTCCATGCCTTCCACTTCGGATTCGCCTATGATCATGCGGGGGGCGCTTCCCCCGAGGGCAGTAGGATAGCTGGCTGTCCAGGCTTCCTGTAAAATGCCCGTCCCTTCCGGAGACCGTTCCTTCCCGCCCGGCACCTTGGCCAGTTGGATGAGGTGGGTGCTATAGCCCTCGACGGATTCAAGGCCGGGGAACGCATTGTTTTCTACTGCTTCTCCGGCAGAGATTCCGTTCCCATAAACAAACTCTGCAGAGGCACCGTCGCTGAAACTTGCCTGAGATTCACCATTGCCATTGTAGGCGCCCCCTTCAGGATTCCTGACCGGCTGGTGCTCTTCGGCTATCGTTAATTGTGATTCAAACTTCATCGTTAATCGTTTTTCAGGTTAAAGAATAAGATGCCCCCCCTCTTGGAAAATAGAGGAGGAGCCTGCTTAGGAAGGCTCGGCGGGGGCCTTTTTTTTCTTTGCTGCCTTGACATGGCTGTCTTCTGCCGGGCTTTCTGTCGGCGTATCGGCATCGGGAGAAGGCGCCGGCGCCTTTCGGTTCTCCCGGTTCAAAAGCAGGTAAGCCGCTGCTGGCGATAGCCCAATACTCTGGCTGAGGGCCAGGTACATCAGCGGCTTCGCTCTGGCTGCCCCGGCTGCGGAACCTTTAGCCAATTGGCTGATCAGCAAATAATTCAGCAAAGGGTTGGCCTGATCACTCTTGCACTGGCTGCCTGATTGCAAAGCCAAAAGAAAAATCAATTCATTCATCTTGAAATGTCATTTTTTGGAATTCTGAGAATTCATTAAGAGGAGAAGCAATGGGAGATCCTGCTTAGATCCGGACTGTAGCATCAGGTATAAAAGCATGTTGTTGTCTCCAAACAGCTTGTTGCCGTCCTTGCCGCCTGCATTTTGCAGCAGTTGCAGGATAGGGAACTGGTACTCGTTGTCTTTCACCCGCTTCGTTCCCAGCGCTTGGTCTTCGAAGGCGATCTCCTCGAGCTTGGGATAGCCCAGTAGAGATTCGAGCAACTGGTTGTTCTGCATACTGGACAAGCTCTTTTCCAGCTGTTGAAGCTTGCGCAAGATGGCGGAGCGGCTGCCCAACTTTTGGCTGGTTTTCATTGCCTGCTTCAGACGGTTGATCTGTACGGACAGATTGCGTAAACTGCGTTGGAATTGCTGTTGGCTGACATAAGAGGGGCGGCGGGGACGGCGGGTATGCCGGCGCCGTTCTTCTTCGGTTTCCGCCCCCTGGCTGCTGTAGGTATTTTCCAGATTGTCGTCAAATATCAGGTCAGCTTCCTCGTCTGTATACGCCTCATCAAACTGAAAGTCTTCATTTTCGAGAAATGCTTCATCGAAGCCGTTGTCTTGCATGGCTTCGAATTCATCATAATAACCATTCATGGCTTTAATCTTTTTAGTTAAGTAATGATTTAAAAAAAGTGTGAGTATCGGCAGGTCAGGAATAGACTACTTCCTGGTGGTTGTAGCCGCTGGCCTCTTCCCCGGAGTAATAGTCTTCTTCCAGAGAAGCTTCGTCGGAGAAGCTGTTATTTTCCCAGCTCTCAGAATCCGAAGTGGTTTCACCGAAGAGCTTGCCAATGAGCAGTTCCGTTCTTTCGCGGGGGCTCATGGGGTTGCAGCTGAACTTACCGTTCTCATCGGTCAGGTAGCTGTTTTCCTGAGGGCCACTGATGGCTTCTGAATCTCCGGCGGCTTCTCTTGCCAGGAAGCTGATGGCATT
>CAYVVK010000684.1:0-3718 GCA_964454855.1 uncultured Phaeodactylibacter sp.
AGTGTTTGGCCTTTTTGTCGGCAGCTTCCCACAGGCCTACCAGGCGGAGAAGCTCTTCGATGCGGCCCGTTCCCATCCGGAACAGCTTTTCCTGCCATAGCAGGTTCTCGCGGGCGGTCAGTGCAGGGTACAGGGCCGGGGCCTCTATAAGAGCGCCCACTTTGGCCAGCAGTTTCCGCTGCAGGGGCTGCCCAAAGAGGCGCGCCTGCCCGCGCCCGGGCTTCAGCAGGCCAAGCAGCAGTTTGATGGCCGTGGATTTGCCGGCGCCATTGGGCCCCAGAAAGCCGAAGATGGCGCCGGCGGGCACCTGCAGTTCCAGGTTCCGGACGGCATACTGCCCTTCGCCCTTTTGCGCTCCTTTCCAGAGGATGCCATACATATAATCCAATTGTCGGGTTTCGATGATGTAATCCATAGAGCCGGGTGATTTCCTGCTGTAAAAGTGGCGAGTAAAAAGCGGATGTGCCAATCGATAGGCTGAACGGCCAGGCTGGAGTGATGTGCTGGGCACAAGAGAGGATAAAGGGCGTTGAAACCCGTAATAAGGCCGTTCAGAAAAGAAAAGCGGCCGTTCAGCCAATAGGGGAAGGCTGCTATTTCTTATCTTGGGAGGCATGGCTGAATACACCAAAATAAATGCACCGGCGATCTCCAGGCAGCTTCCGGCAGCAGTAAAAAAGAGAGAAAAAAGCAGGGAATGGCGCTCCTTATTGCTCCACCCGCTGCTGCTCAACCTCGGGGCCTGGCTGATCGTCCTTTCGCCTCTGCTGCTCACCGGCCTGGCGTCGGGAGGCTCCAATTTCTGGGATGTCGTGTTTTTCAGTATCCTTCCCTCCTGCCTGTACTTTGCCCTTCCCATCTATACGCATGGGTTCCTGCTGTTGCCCTTTCTGTACCGGGGGCAGTATCTGACATACCTAATGCTTTTTGCAGGCAACGTATTTTTCTGGTCGGCCCTCCTCTTTTTCTTCCCCGAAGAAATAATGTTGATCCGGGGATCTTCTTATCTGCCGCATCGCCCCCCTTTTGCTGATCGTTTTTGTGGAAAACTGTTTTAAACACCTGAGTAGCCGGCCGGGGGCACAGGCTGAAGTGGAAGTGGAAGCCCGCCTGGAAGGCAATTTGTTACACTTCAGGGCCCGGAATTCCAGCTGGCGGCCGGAAGGCCGGGATCTCCCCGGGCGCAAAGGAATCGGGCTGAATAATGTGCGCCAGCGCCTGCAACTGCTGTATCCCGGCCGGCACGAATTGTCCTTTAGAGAAGAGGGGGAAATGTTCTGCCTTGAACTGAAACTGAAGCTGACATGAGCATTAAATGCCTGATCGTTGATGATGAGCCCATTGCCCGGCAGATCATAGCCGGGTACGTAGAAAAGGTCCCTTACCTCGAAGCCGCAGGCAGTTGCAGCACGGCACTGGAAGCCCTGGAAGTACTAAAAAAACAGGCGATAGGCCTCCTCTTTCTCGACATTAATATGCCCCATCTCAGCGGGCTGAGCATGCTGCGTAGCCTGAAACACCGCCCCGATGTCATCATCACTACCGCTTACCCGGAATATGCGTTGGAGGGTTTCGAACTGGCCGTTACGGACTACCTGCTCAAACCATTTTCCCTGGAGCGCTTCCTGCAGGCCGTGGAACGGGTGGCGCAAAGCCGCCAGCCGGAAGGGGAAAGTACATCGGCCTTCGCTAGGCCGGAAGAGGAAGCCCTGTTTCTGAAAACCTCCGACAAGATCGTCCGGGTGCGCCTGGCCGACATCCTTTACGCGGAAGCCTACGGCAATTATACCAAACTGCATCTCGAAGCCGAACGCCTGCTGCTCACCCAGCCTCTCGGCCAGCTGGCGGACAGCCTGCCGGAAGGCCGCTTCGTGCGCATCCACAAGTCTTACCTCATTTCCATGCACCGCCTGGAAAGCATTGAGGGCAACCGCCTCACCGTGGGGGGGACGCAGCTGCCCATTGGAAAGATATACAAACAGGCCCTGATGCGGCAGGTGAGGAGTAAGTAAGCGGACAGTTTTAGTATACTTGTACTGCTTCGAAAGCAGAGCCTGAGACGCCTTATTCTCAGGCGTTCCGGGGAGATTGTTGAGCGCAGCGAAACCCGCCCCGGTACGGGCCCGTATGGGTATGGGTCTGGGCTACATTGTTAAATTGTTAAATTGTTCTGGGGTGGTGCGAAAAGGCTTGGCCTGGCAATGTAATCCGGACAGTTTTCGCTATGCTCAACAATCCATTCTGAACGTCTGAGCATAAGGGCCTTTAGCACTCTACGGGCGAAGCAGTATCAGCACCTTCCTATTGTCCGGCTACCAACCATTTAGCAATCTAACAATCCAGCAATGCAACAATAGAACAATCCCAACAATCCAGCGATGGAACAATCTCAACAATGGTAGCGCTCTACCACTTATCCCCATCCAGCAGGTCTCCTAAGCCGCCGAGCACACTACCCTCGCCTTTGTTCTTCCCTCCGTACTGGCGGGAGGAGGCGACGATGCGGTCGGCCAGGCGGCTGAATGGCAGGGATTGTATCCATACGTGGCCGGGGCCCTGCAGGCGGGCGTAGAAGACGCCTTCGCCTCCGAAGAGCATATTACGCACCCCGCGGATCATTTCGATGTCATAGTCCACATCGGCCGTAAAGCCTACCAGGCAGCCGGTGTCTACGCGCAGGGTTTCGCCCAGGGCGAGCTCTTTTTTCACTACGGTGCCGCCGGCGTGCAGGAAGGCCAGGCCATCCCCTTCCAGCTTCTGCATGATGAAGCCCTCGCCGCCGAAGAAGCCTCGGCCGAGGCGTTTGGAAAATTCTATGCCGACGGAAACGCCTTTGGCGGCGCAGAGGAAAGCATCTTTCTGGCAAACGATCTTGCCTTCCATCTCACTAAGGTCGAGGGGGATGATACGGCCCGGGTAGGGAGAAGCGAAGGAAACCCGCTTTTTACCAGTGCCTCCGTGGGTGAAGGCCGTCATAAAGAGGCTCTCCCCGGTGATGAGGCGCTTGCCGGCGGAAAGGGCCTTTCCCCACAGCCCGGCATTCTCTTCCTTGTGGCTGCCATCGCCAAAGATGGTGGCCAGCTCGATGCCGTCGTCCATCATCATAAAGCTGCCGGATTCGGCAATGACGGTTTCGTAGGGGTCCAGTTCGATCTCGACGAACTGCATTTCCTCTCCAAAGATCTGATAATCGATTTCGTGTGCGTTCATGAAAATGAATTTTTGGGTGCAAAAGGAAAAGCAAAGGCCGAAGTAGTAAGCAGGAGCTTTGCTTTTTCTTTTGCCGGTACAGGCCATCCAAAAAGGTTGGAGGCTGATGAAAAAAATGATGGCATAAAGTAAGAAATAGCGGGGGAAGATGGAGAATTTTTGGAGAGGGGTATGGTTTTTTTCTATGAACGGCCGTTTCCTGAATCTGCATTATTTCCGATTTCCGATGTGTGTCTTGCCCTCGGCTGCCTCGCCCTGCCGGCGTATTGAGCGGAGCGTTGGGCCCTGAGCTTCTTTCCTGCAGCCCTGCCTGAGGCGCCAAATCCGAAATGCCTAAATCCGAAATGTCTAGATCCTAAATCCTAAATTTGCATCACTTCCCACTTCCCACTTCCCACTTCCCACTTCCGATTCCCCATTCTAAGATTTGCGCCTACCCTCGGGTTCTCTACCCGTCAGAATGGAATGCACGGCCAGTGCTCACTTAATGAGCCGTACGGCTTTGTTT
>CAYVVK010000685.1:0-3718 GCA_964454855.1 uncultured Phaeodactylibacter sp.
GGCCCATTTCCCGGGGTTCCGGTTCCTGGTTGATGCTATTTCCACCGCCTGCCTTGGTGCGTTTGGGGCTAAGGGCCACCTGCTCCTCGGGCAGTTTAGTGAAAGCTTTGGTGAAAAGGGCATTGGTGGCGAAGACGATGTCCTCGCGCGAGCGCCAGGAATCGCCCTGTATGTCATCGGGTTTTACCCCTCCCACTTTTTCAATAATGGCCTGCATCAGTTCCGGTGCTGCTCCCCGGAAGCCGTAGATGGACTGTTTGGGGTCGCCCACCCAGATGGAATGGCCGGCCATTTTCGACAATTTCAGGAAGATCTCCAGCTGTATGGGGCTGGTGTCCTGGAACTCGTCGACCATCAGCAGGCTTATCTCCTGCTGGAGTACTTTTTTGACTCGGGGATTGTCCAGCAGGTGCTTGACCAGCACCTCCATGTCCGTATAATCGATCAGCCCCCGCTGTTTTTTATACCGGCCGTACTCCTGAATGGCCGCGATGGCAATGTCGAAGATCTGGTGGATAAAGTCCCGGATGTCCTCCTGGAATTCCGGATGCTGGTGATGGCTTCCGGCAAACTCGTGCAGGGGTTCCATGTCGTCGCGGCTTTTGGCGCCCACACTCAGTTTAGAGATCTTGGCCCATTCGTGCCAGTAGAGATAGCCGCGCACTTCCAGGGTGCGGAGGAAGCCTTTGAGGGTATTGGCTGCTTCGCGGGTTTTCTTGGTGGTGTCTTCGTTGTTCTCCAGGCGGGCGATGGTACTGCTGAGCAGTTCCGCCAGCCGCTCTTCGAAATAGCCTTTAGGCTGATCTGCGGGTTGGCCCAGGAACTGCTGGAAGCTTTCGAAGGAAAGGCGCTTGCTCTTTTCCAGGGTTTCGAAGGAAAAGTCATTGGCCCGGGCGATGTCGGTCACCTGCTTCACTTCCCGGCGCCAGTCGTAGCGTTCCCCCTTAGTCAGGCCGAGGCGGTCGCTGAGGTATTCCATGCGTTCCACCCGCTGGCTGTTCAGGACGGTGGCCAGGGACTGGTTGAAGAGGATCTGCTGGTCCTCGTCGGCAATGATATCCACCTCGGGAGAAACGCCGGCCTCAAAGGCGAAGCGCTGCAGCAGCTTGACACCCAGGCCGTGCACCGTGCCGATGAGGGCGTTGGTGAGCTGGTCGGCCTGTTCGCTCATACCGTCTTCCAGCAGGCGTATCCGCACCCTTTCCTGCAGCTCTGCCGCTGCTTTTTTGGTAAAAGTAGTAGCGATGATGCCGCTGGCCTCCACTTTTCCTTGCTTGAGGAGATCTGCCAGTTCGCTGGTCAGCCGGTGGGTCTTACCGCTGCCGGCGCCGGCGGAGATGATTCTTATTTTCATAGGCTTCCTTGCTTTCCCTGCTGCTTTTCGATTTCGCCAAAATAAGAAAAACTACTTAGCTGTGGCTCACAATCTCCTGCTACAGGCTCATTTGGTGTTTGAAGGCAAGGCCAGGCCCTGCAACTTTGAGGAAAACCAAATGAAGCTGGTCAATGACTAAAGATTATACTGTGGCTGCCCTCCCGGGCAAACCCGCCGACAAAAAAGAGCGTCTTTGGAGCCTGGACGTACTGCGGGGCGCCGTGATCGTATTAATGGCCCTGGACCACGTCCGCCTTTTCTGGGCAGGCACTGCCTTTTCTCCCACCGACATAGAAGCGACTAGCTCCGGCTGGTTCTTCGCGCGCTGGATCACCCATTTCTGCGCGCCGGCCTTTGTCTTTCTGGCCGGCACCAGCGCCTTTCTTTTTTATCAAAAGGCGGGGATATTTGCCTTGCGCCATTTTCTGCTCACCCGCGGCATCTGGCTGATCTTTATCGAACTGGCCGTCATCACTCCCAGCCTGCTCTTCGACTGGCCCTGGAACACGGGCTTTTTCATCCTGCAGGCCATCTGGGCCATCGGCTGGGGGATGATCGCTTTGTGTTTGTGGTCTTACCTGCCTAAGCGGCTCATCTTTTTTATCAGTGTGGGCCTGATAGCCGGCCACAACCTTCTGGACGGCATCAGCCCGGACAGCTGGGGCCAGTGGGGATGGTTGTGGAAATTACTGCATATGGGGGAAAGCTGGGTCCCTTTAACGGATTCTCTGAGTTTATTTGCCGTTTACCCCCTCATTCCCTGGGTAGGGGTGATGGCGCTGGGCTATTGTTTTGGCGAGGTAATGAGCCGGGAGCGGGAAGGCCGCAGGCAGTTTCTGCTGTGGGCCGGCATCGGCCTGATAGAAGCCTTTATTATAATCCGCTTCACCAACCTCTATGGTGACCCCCATCCCTGGGATTTTCAGGCCCGGGGAGAGGCTTTTACCATCCTTTCTTTCCTGAATACCACCAAATATCCCCCTTCATTCCTCTATTTGTGCATGACCCTGGGGCCGGCCATGCTCTGCCTGTATTTTCTGGATGGCGTGAAAGATAAAGTGGCGGCTTTTTTCCGTGTTTTCGGCAGGGTGCCCTTTTTTTTTTACGTCATTCACTTTTCCGTGATTAACCTGTTTGCCCACCTTTGGCATTACTTTCGCTACGGGCAATGGTTTAATTTTCTGACCATCCCTGCTGAACAGTGGCCGGTGGGCTATGAGCCGAGCCTTAGCCTGATGTATGGCGTGTGGGCCATCGTCATCGCCATTTTTTACTATCTCTGCAGGTGGTATGGAGATTTTAAGTTCAGGCGAAAAGAATGGGTTTGGAAATACCTTTAGGTAGCTGGACAAAAACAATCTAACAATTGACCCCGAACCCCAGGAAAAATGCACTTAGGGATTGCGCGATCCCTTATAGCGCCTCGAATTCGATGCAGAGCAGGTGCTGCTAAAAATGACCGGCCTCTTAGAACTTATTCTTCCACATCATGCTCTCCACCGGCTTATCGGTGCGGTTGATGTACTTGGCGCCTTTCTTTTTATTGTAGTAGTTCATGATCTCGCCCTCCACCAGGAAGTAGATCAGCTGGCCGATGGGCATGCCGGCGTAGACGCGAACGGGGTGGGTGCAGGAGATCTCCAGCGTCCAGGTGTTGCAGAAGCCGACGTCGCCCTTGCCGGCAGTGGCGTGGATGTCGATACCCAGCCGGCCGATGCTTGACTTGCCCTCCAGGAAGGGCACGGCATTATGCGTTTCAGTGTATTCTTCCGTGACGCCCAGGTAAAGCGTATTGGGGTGGAGGACAAACCCCTCCTCCGGGATCTCGATATACTCAATGGGATTGTGCCGGCGGGCGTCCAGGATGTGGTCCTTGTAGTAGGCCAGCCACTTGCTAAGGTGCACATCGTAGGAATTGGTGCCCAGGCAATCCTGCCGAAAAGGCTCGATCACGATCTCTCCCTTTTCAATGCCCTCCAGGATTTTGGTATCCGATAGTATCATAGCCGGCTGTTTTTTGAGCACGCTAAGTTAGGCATTTTTAGATTGTTGAGATTGCTGAGATTGTTAGATTGTTTCGATTGTTGGATTGCTGAGCCCAGTGAAGCCCTTAGGGTTGGATTGCTGAGATCAGTAATTGAGGGTGTTCAGAAAAGTGTGTCCGCACAGGGATTTCGAACCTGTCTATCTGTCCCGCACAAGCTGGGCAGGCAGGCTGAAAAGGGCGCAAAGGACTGCAGGCTGCCAATCTAGCGCTGGACAAAGTCGGAAGTCGGAATGCGGCCATACGGCTCTTCGCTACGCTACGAGAAGTCGGAACGGCTTAAGGCAATCCGCAACTCT
>CAYVVK010000686.1:0-3713 GCA_964454855.1 uncultured Phaeodactylibacter sp.
GTCTTTTCCTTCTTCGGGCAGCATTTTGGTTTCCAATACTGCAGAATTGAAGGCACTCTCTGCGACCAGAGAACTGTTGAAGAACTGGTTGGCATTGGACACCCACTTGAGGCGGCGTTCGTCGATCTCTTCCACATCATCTGAAGTACAGGAGCAGTAGTCCGGGTCTTCGTCGACGGGCTTAAAATACACAGTGGAGAAGCGGCGCTCGTAATTTTCATTGACCTCCAGTTTGCTCAGGTAGTTGACCCAGTTGAGCTTGATCTCGTCTGCACTCTGGTCGATCAGGGTATTGAGGTTCTCAAACCGAAGATTATAGCCGATGTTGTAGGTCCCGTCCTCGATGCGGTATTGCTGTTCGAAGTAACCGCCGTTGGTAGCGGGAGCCCGCAGGGTGACACTTTTTTCATCAGATTGCACCACATCGAAGTAGAGGTCGCCGGTGCTCACGCCGCCACTGGGCAGGTTTGCGATCGGCAGGAAATATTCAAACTTGTTCTTTTCGTCCTCGAGGAGCTTAAGCGGCGATTTAACCGGTTTACCCTCCTCGTACTTTTCGATCACGAAATGCTCTTTGAGCATTACCTCCCGCACGCGCCCCCCCTTGGAAGAAAGCGTGACCCGAAAGAGGTCGTTCTCCAGTACGATTTCTTTATCCTCACCCGAAGCAGCTGTGGCAAAGGGGCCGAAAGCAGACTGTGCTTTCAGCACTTTGAGGGAATCGCTTTTTGTTTCTACGAATTCCACCGATGCCGCAGTATTTTTTTCCACCTGCTGCAGGCTGTCCTTTACTTGTTCTACGGCCTGGATCGAATCCTGCCGGGCCTGCCGCTCCTGTACTTCTTCCTGGGTAGGCTCCATGAACTGTTGCCACACAATAAGAAGGATAAAAATGAGCGTCAGCCCGATTATTGTATTTCTGTCCATTAATTCTACTTTACAAACAACAATGCCAGGCAGCTTTTCGCCACCTCTTCGCACTTAATACCAGTTTAAACAGGCATAAACAATTGAAAAACAGGCGCTTGAGTCAAAAACACCCAAATGCGCCGATGGCTTTTCTGAGAAAGCACCGCAAAGGTACAATTTTGTGAGTTGATAGCGTAACCCGAATGGATGATTATTGTTCACCCATCGACGAACTAAGGCTAAGAGCGGGCAGCCACACCTACGGCTGATGTTTTACCGGCCAATTTTTTACGCCCGGGATACAACTGCAGCGCCTGTTCGAGGCAATCCATGGCAGCCTCCAGCTCAGCCGTATTCAATACGCAGGCAATGCGCACCTCATCTACCCCAAGGCCGGGAGTCGCGTAGAATCCTTCGCCGGGAGACAACATCACCGTAGCCCCATTATGGTCGAACTCTTCGAGCAACCACCGGCAGAAATGCTCGGCACTGTCCACAGGAAAGCGGGCGAAACAGTAGAAGGCGCCACCGGGGCGGTAGCTCGTCACCTCCTTCATCTTTTGCAGGCGGGCGTACACTACGTCGCGCCGGCGCCCGTATTCCGCCTTCACCTCCTCGATGTAGGTTTCCTCCATTTCCAGGGTAGCCTCCGCCAGGATCTGCCCCAGGCCGGGAGGGCTGAGGCGCAACTTGGCGTAACGTGTGACGCTCTCCAGTACTTTCTGGTTGCGCGTAACGATGGCGCCTACCCGGGCTCCGCAGGCGCTGTAGCGCTTGGAGATCGAATCCACCATAATGACGTGATCCTCCAGGCCCTCAATATTGAGCACGGAGAAGAACTCATTGCCATCGTAACAAAATTCGCGATATACCTCATCCACGAAGAGGAAGAGGTCATATTTTTTTACCAGGGCAGCCAGTTCTTCCAAAGCCTCCCTGGGATAGAAGCAGCCGGTAGGGTTGTTGGGGTTGGTAATGAAGATGCCGCGGGTTTCGGTATTGACCATGCGCTCGAAAGCAGCGATATCCGGCAGGGCAAACCCATCTTCGATATGGCAGGTGATGGGCCGGATCTTTACATCGGCAATCTGAGTAAAGCCATTATAGTTGGCGTAGAAGGGTTCGGGCACGATGATCTCGTCTCCGTGGTTCAGGCAGGCCAGCAGGGCAAACTGAATGGCCTCGGAAGCGCCGGTAGTGACGATGATCTCCTCCGGGCTGAGCCCGATATCGAATTTGCGGTAGTAGCCCACCAGCTTTTCGCGGTAGGACGTGAGGCCGACGGCGGGGCTGTAGGCCAGAATTTTCAGTTCCGCCGCTCGCAGCTTTTCCAGGGCATAGGCCGGCGTTTCAATATCCGGCTGGCCGATGTTGAGATGGTAGACATGCTTGCCCGCCGCCTTGGCCTTGTCGGCAAAAGGTACGAGCTTTCTGAACGGTGACATGGGCACATTCTCACCCCGCTTGGAAATCGAAGGCATCACAATTTGTTTATAGTTAAAAAAATCAAGCCGCTAAGATAGGCTAATTTTCTACCACAGTAAACTCTGTGAAGCCTGAAATTGCTTTCTTTTTTTCGGCCGCCAAAGCCCATGGATTACTCCATGTACATAGGCTCCAGTGACTGGAATGCCTGCCCCGGCACTTTTTCCATGACCTCGATATCAGTGATGCCGCGCTCGCCACGGCCACCACTGAGCAGCAGGCCGCTGTACTCCGCATATCCGTCCCAGGGCGTCATAAAACCGGGCTCTTCATCGGAAGCATTGCGGAAATAAGCCCACTGCCGTACGAGATAGTCGTCCGTATCCACGTAGACGTGGTATTTGTTCTGAGGGGTATCCCCCACTTCTTCGAAAGTAAGTTGCAGCACATGGGCGGATTCTCCCGTTTGTGTAGTATCCTGGCCCAGGTATTTCAGCGTCACCCCGGAATCTTTCAGTTTGAAAGGCATGAACAGCCAGTAGGAATCGTTGATCCAGATACTTTTCGCCCTTTGCATTCTCTGTTCCAGGGTGTCGGGGTTTTCCACTACCTCTCCCCCTTCCATGGCCTTTCCTTCCAGGGTGTGGATATTTGTCAGGTATACGGTACTGTCTGCCGGGATCTCTATGCGTACGTCACCCGTATACTTGTCCCATAGCAGAATACGATTGCCGAAAAAGTTCCATTTGGCGTAACGGGCGGTGTCCCAGGCCTGTCGCCCGCCCATAGCCGCCATCACGGAATCGGCGATGGCCACTGCCCTGGGGTCCGAGCCCTCGGCATTGAAGCCATCGGCGGAAGGATTGTCGTAGATGGAGTGAGGATTGATGTCAACGGTGCCTTCCTGTTTATCTTTGCCGGCAGGCTGGCAACTCCATAGTATAAGGAGGAAGAGTAGCGAAAGGATAGCAGGAATTTTCATGGAGGATAAGGTTGGTTTTGTTGTAGAGGAAAACATAAGGGAGCAGAACCTTGTTCAGAGGCCTGCTCCCTTATCGTCAGATGTCAGAAGTCAGATGCCAGATGTCAGACAATGAGTTAATCCGGCCAAAAGCCCGGAGCAACGGCCTAAACGCTCCACTATCGAAGCAGTTTAAGGAAACGAATACTGCCAAGCCCCCAACAATCTATCAATCTATCAATGCAACAATCTAAACACCGGAGAATAAGGCTTCCGGCGCCCCGATCACGAAGCAATGCAGGGGGGCTGCTCCCCCCCAGGCACTACTTAACCTCATCAGGATCGATGCCGCCTTGCAACCTGTCCTGATATTCTTTCAGCTCGTCACATTTGCCGGCATCCGCCAGTTCGGCCTGTC
>CAYVVK010000687.1:0-1123 GCA_964454855.1 uncultured Phaeodactylibacter sp.
CCTGTTGCAGGTAGTGATCTCCATTCTGAGCCTTGACGGCCAACGGAACCGCCAGGAGCAGGAAGAGAAATGCGGCTGTACGGAAAGGAGTAGTTGCTTTCATTTTGGAAGGTATTATATTTCATCGCCTAAGTGGGCGGACAGAACAATCTAACAATGCAACAATGCAACAATCTAACAATCTAACAATGCAACAATCCACCCCGAACGCCCAAGAATAAAGCATCCTAAGACCCGCTTTCAGAGCAGTACGGGTAAAATAAATGTGTCCACCTACTCACTTATCCACCTTCACTCTCGCCCCAGCTGCTGTTATTGGAGGCGTAATAGAGGGCCAGGACGAAGAGGATGAGGAAAAGCATCAGCAACCACAGGATACTGCTGCCACCGGCATCGCTGGCCCGGAGGTCACTGTCCTCGCATTCGAAACAGTCCAGCGCCAGCAGGGCCATGGGAGAACCGAGCGCTTCACTGCTGTAAAGCTCGACACCTTTGGGCAGGGTGCAGATCTCCGGATTGTCGCCGATGGCGTCGCGGAAGGTGATGCAGGCCTGCACTTCGGGAATGGCGGACAGATCCGCCCCTGCCTTTGCCATAATGGTAAAGGACGCATGGCCGCTGCGCGCCCGGAAGTTGTTGACGCCCTCCTGTACACCCTGCAACTGCAGGCCGGGGAATTCCACCAGCACGGCATTGGCCGCCGGGTCGGTGGTGACTTTCACGCCCTGCGCCAGGGTTTCCAGCGGAGG
Organism: uncultured Phaeodactylibacter sp.; assembly: GCA_964454855.1. Taxonomy (GTDB): domain Bacteria; phylum Bacteroidota; class Bacteroidia; order Chitinophagales; family Saprospiraceae; genus CAYVVK01. Next base: position 750 of record CAYVVK010000687.1, read on the forward strand.
GAATACGCTGAACAGGCTGTCGGTGCCCACGCTGCTGATGTCGAACTCCTCCGGGAAGGGTATCCGTATCAACACCCCGGTAGTGGGGGCCGGCCCTTCGTTCTCAAAGTCTACCCGCACCACTACCTTTTGCTGGCCGCCGCCCTCCGGCGGGCAGGCGCAGGCCTCCAGCCGGATGGCATTGGGGTCTTTGGAGCGGGATACTGTAGCTTCCAGCTGCGAAACGCCCACCGGGCTGGACGTGATCAGCAGTTCCCGCTCGCCGCCTTCCCCATCGGGGATGAGGAGAGGCGTGCTCAGGAATTCGCCGAAGTTGATCTGCGCCAGCAGGGCGCTATCGGCAGGTGAGGGCGGTGGCGGCGGAAGGAAGCCGA
>CAYVVK010000687.1:1133-2970 GCA_964454855.1 uncultured Phaeodactylibacter sp.
CCTGGGGGATGGAGTCGGCCAGCGCCACGGCCAGGAAGTTGGCCCGGCCGCTGATGCCTGGTAGGGCATCGAGATGGAGCGAGTCGTTGCGCATCTCTACAAAAAGGTGGTTTTCCACCAGCGAATCGGCGGGGATATTGGAAAAGCGGTACACCAGCACATTCTTATAAAAACTTTTGGTGCCGGCATTCTCCACCGCCACCGGGCCGCGGGACTGCAGGAAGAAGCGGTTGTTGAACACCAGGGACTCCTGGAAGTTATGACGGGTAAAAAGCGTATCCATATCGGCTGCATCGGCCACGATCTTGGCCTTCGGCCTTAACTTATCGGGCTTGGCCAGTTTGCGGACGACGCTGCCTTTATCGTCGTACAAAGGCGAATCGTAGAAAAGCAGGAGGTAGCCGCTGATGGGCGATTCCTGCTGGAGCGGGACGGTATTGCGAAAAGACAGGACGAAGGCCACCGTATCTTCGGGCACGAGGTTATAGTTGTCGCGGTGCAGCAGCACGCTGCTGCCCGGCTGCACCAGCTGCACCAGGTTGGGGGCCTCCGCGACGCTGTCCACGGTAGTGGTGTCGATGATCCGCTTGGGCGGTTCATCATCCCCGTGATCGCTGTATACTGCCGTGGCGTAGGTTCGCACCACCGCATTATCGGGGCTGGAAGTGCCGATGATGCTCGTATCGAAATTGTGGGTGATGTTGTTCTTGTGGTTGGTGCGGTAGAACTGGCCGTCGTTGGTGATCCAGAGGTAGAGGTAGCGGGGCGGCTCGGTATCGATGCCGTCTCCGGGCACCAGGTACTTGTCCATACTGTCTATGACGGCCTTCACGATATTGCCCTCTTTTTCAAAGGATACCTGCTGGGAAAAGGCCAATTGCCAGGAAAGAGATAGAAAAAGGAAGAAAAAGCTCCGCAGGAGGAGCCGGCGAAAGGACGGTTGTGGCATGCGCATGTTGCCGTGGGTTTTAGGGTAAACAATGGGTTTAACGCAAAAATCCCGCTCCGGAGCCGCGGCATTCGCCGGCCTGAGCAGGTAGTGTTTACAAAACCAATATACGAAAATACCCTTACCCAAGCTTGGGAGAAGTGTTTTCATTGGTTTTCTGGGGTTGGGGTTCATCGCTAACGGCGGTACCTGGAAATAAGCACGCGGGGCCTACCTCCGCGATACCCCGCCAACGATGTGCTAATAACAAGTGTCTGCTTATGGGTTGTCCACGTTTTCCTTTTTTTCTTCAGGGTGTAAAAAAAACTGGGCAGCGATCCTTTAACCGCTACCCAGCCCGGAATAATAGCAACTATCTACTTATCTCCAATTAGTTGTATGCCCACCTTTGTGGACATGCCCTTCTGAAAATAAAACACCCTAAAAAAGTTCTTACATTTCTTTCGATTCCCGGGGTTATATCGAATAGGGGGCTCAGGCATTTGGCCCGGAGGCGCTTTGCGTCAGCCCCCCTTTTGAAATTGCTTCGTTCTCTGTGGAATTAAATCTCTAGCAAGTATGTTTGTTGAACTTGAAGCCTGTTTTGGATTTGGGGATTAGGGTTTCTCATTCAATCCTTCAATCCTTCACCCCTTCCCAACTCACAGGGGCAGATGCCCTGCATACCCGAAGGCAGCAGGGCTTCCGAATTGCCCTATGAACATTATGCGTTTTATCATAGTATGGTGAACCTTCGTGTCAAACAGCGTTCTTGATTAATTACATGTACAAATTTATACGGTCTGCAGCTGCTTCCAAAACCACCATTTGCCGCTAGTTTAGGTTTCTAACCTCCTTTTTAAGGATTTTTCGAACTCTTTACCGGCATTCCAAACAAAAGCAATTTTT
>CAYVVK010000687.1:2980-3710 GCA_964454855.1 uncultured Phaeodactylibacter sp.
AACCTGAATTTCAAACACCTATGGCTTTTAACTAAATTTCAACCCCGGCCGTTCTTCGCTTTTTCCCCTAAAATCTATACTTTAGGTTTCTAACGGGCTAAAAAAAATCTAATTTTTTTTACAAAAGTGCAATTTTAACAATCTACCGGTGGCTTATGAGTAGAAAACGGTCGGTTTGGTCTAGGGAACGGGAGGAAAGACGGAAGGCGGAAGTGGGAAATCGGAAATCGGAAGTGGGAAGTGGCCGCAGGGAGTCCCGCACCGACGAACCTGTCTACCCGGCGATAGCCTGGTAGAGGAGGCCGGCAAGGGAAGGAGCCAGAAGTCAGATGTCACCGCAAAACCCTCCGCCCGCCGAAGCCTTCTTCGACAGCCGTAGCCTCGGCGAAGGCTGTGGCGCAGGCGGGGCAAAACCGCAACACCAATAAACCATTACACCAATAAACCATTACACCAATAAACCATTACACCAATAAACCATTACACCATCACACCAGCCACCTGGCGGGTTACAGCCGCCTGGCGGCAAACACCGAAAAACCGCAAAACCCTCCGCCCGCCGAAGCCTTCTTCGACAGCCGTAGCCTCGGCGAAGGCTGTGGCGTAGGCGGGGCAAAACCGCAATACCGCAATGCCTTTAAACCAAAACCCTGCCCGCGCCCCCCCGGCCCCCTAAACTACTCTATGCACACAACTTTTACAAAGATAAAATGTTAACTTCCGATTCAAA
>CAYVVK010000688.1:0-3707 GCA_964454855.1 uncultured Phaeodactylibacter sp.
AGCTGAAGCCTATTACCGCAAAAGGTATCACATCGAAACCTTTTTTGGCGACATCAAATCACGAGGCTTCCATATTGAGCATACCCGGGTTGGCCAGCCAGATATGCTTTCCAACTTGCTCATCGTGGCCAGCCTGGCTTTTATTGCCTGCATCCTGTTTGAGTTCGATGCCCGGCGCTCGCCCATTTGGGCAAGTTTTGCCGAAAAGATAGGGCTGCTGATTTATCCGTCTTCCAGATTGGCCTGCGCGCCATCAGGTACCATATCAAAACAGGCTTAGCCATTTCTTTCCAATTTTCAAAGAACTTCCCCTGATTTAAAAGTGTACGGTAATGAAAAAAAATTTATGAATTTTAAGCATTTCGGCATTATTATCTTGGTTTTATCGGTTACATGGAGTTGTCAACAGAGTGGTGATAAGCAAAAGGACAACACTCAACTTGAGCAGGCTTCACCAACGGAGCAAGAGCAATCTTCTGCTCCGTCTCAACAACAGGGAGGCGAAGTAACGGATAAAGAGCTACAGCAGTTTGTTGCTGCTTCTCAATACGTACAGGCCGTCAATCAGCAAATACAACAAACCATGGTTGCCACTATTGAAGAAGAAGGATTGGGGATTCAGCGTTATAATGAGATTCAGCAAGCACAGCAAGATCCAAATCAGGATGCTAATGCTACGGATCAGGAGTTGAAGCAATTTGAAACAGCTACCCAGGAATTACAAAAAATTCAGGTTCAGGCTCAGCAACAGTTGCAGGAAAAACTCAACGAAGAAGGGTTGACCGAAAACCGGTTTCAGGAAATTGGGCGCTCGCTTCAGCGTGATCCCGAATTACAGGAAAAGTTCCGCGCAATTCAGGAGCAGAAAACCGATTAGTGCTTGTTTGGAGACTAACATAGCATCTCTAAAAGCCCGTTGGGGCTACCATCTTTCCAACCAAACGCCTTGAAGGCGCTTTCCCCTCGCTCTTACTGACTTCTCGTTAACATGCTTGAAAGCATTATCGAAAGATCAATATGCCTTAAGATAGGTTCATTCTACTGTCATCCATTCTAATAGTATCGCTCTACAATTGAGAAAGACCGGTTATCGTTTCTACTCATTCCTTACCGGCAGTCCTTGTAAAGACAACTGGCCTTCAAAAAGCCCTGCACGTTTTGCAAACCGATCCTTTACCTTTACTTTTGATTATTGCTGATAGAAACCATCCTCCCGCACAAACTGTCAAAGATCTAATTATAGATGGTAGGCAAACGGCCCGTCCAAAAACAAGTGCATGCCAGACAAGCGACAAGTTTTAACCCAATGGGTAGAAGCGTACACCGATGAACTATACGCCTGGGCTATACGCAAGACTGCAAACACTACCGTGGCAGAAAAACTGATTGAGCGGCTCTACGCTATGAGCGGCCTAATGAATGATAAGGGGCAATATTCTTTCTACGGCAAAGTGGCGGGCTGTGTCATAACCGGGAATGAGGACGGCGTAAAGCACTGTGCTATGGGCATACTGTATTCGCTTCAGCACATTGGCTACTCCATTCCGCCCCAAGCCGACTGTGGATGGATAGGAGATGTTGGCCCGGGCCCAAGCTACGGGGACAAGGAATGGCAAGGCGAACAACTGGAGACCGCCGTTGGCTACGAAAGTGAATTTACCAACAGAAATACCACATTTATGACCTACAACCTGCTGCACTTAGCCTCCATGCTAAAGGCGAACGGCGGATACCCTAACTACGGGAATTCCCGCAAAGCATGGGATGATGGTTCAAGGTGGGCGTTTGAAAACCCTGAATACCGGTAGGGGGTTGTTGCCTCACGTTCACGAAGCCTCAAAGGATTCGTAAAAAAAATCAATACTTTTTTAAAACTGGAAAAATCCCTATCTTTGAATTTGCCAGTTATTTAGAATTAGTCTAATTTTAAGGAGGCAGAAAGGCATGAAAAAATTATTATTGACCGCTTTTTTGGTAAGCCTGCTTGGCACGGGAGCTGAACTGCTGCTTTTAGAGCATGTCGAAGGTTTTTGGCAACTCGTCCCGGTGGTCTTGATCGGTCTGGGCGTGTTGGTATTGCTCTGGTATGAAGCTGCGAAGTCAACCATTAGCACTACTGTTTTCCGGGGGCTGATGCTGCTTTTTGGGTTCAGTGGCATCCTCGGACTTACGCTACACTTTAACGGGAATATGGCCTTTGAACTGGAAATGTACCCTTCTATGCAAGGCGGCGAATTGATCTGGGAAACCATTAAGGGCGCAACACCGGTACTGGCCCCCGGCAGCATGATTGCTACCGGGCTGCTGGGCTGGGCTTACACATTGACTTAACCTTTTGCTAACGAAGCAATTATTTTTCTCAATTAAAAAACATCAATATGAAACGTTTAATTTGGCTACTATGCCTGGCTGGTTTTATTTTTAGCTGCGGGTCAGAAGCAGATACTGCCACTAATGAAGAGCCAACCGAAGAAAACAGCGAAGCCGCTACCACTACCGAAAAAACTTCTTCTACGGTGCTCAATCCGAACTTAGCTTCTAAAGAAGAACTAATGGCCTTGGGGTCTATCACCGAAGCCTTGGCCCAACAAATTCTGGACAACCGCCCTTTTTTGACTATGACCGACTTCAACAAGGTGGTCTCAGCAAGTGTGAATCCTGATGCGTTGGAACAATTTTACAGCACCTGCTTTGTGCCCTTGAATCTCAATGTCGCTTCTGAGGAGGAATTTCTGACGATACCCGGTGTGGGTGAAAAAATGGCACATGAATTTGAGGAATACCGACCCTACCAGAAGGCCGCGCAATTTCGCCGGGAGATGGGCAAATACGTGGATGAGGCAGAGATTGCCCGTTATGAACAGTTTGTCTTCGTGCCGGTAGAGCTCAACTCTGCCACTGATCAGGAAATCCTCGCTGTTCCTGGCGTTGGCGATCGTATGTTGCACGAATTCAAGGAATACCGCCCGTACAAAAGCATGGAGCAGTTCCGCCGAGAGATCGGAAAGTATGTAGATGATAAAGAACTGGCGCGGTTGGAGCGATTTGTCTATTTGGAAATGGCGAATTAAAAATAGCCCCACAATATTAAAACCCCAAACCGTTGACATTCTCCTATTCAACGGCCATCTTTGCACCGATGAAGCCGCTCAAAGCCATATTGCTCCTTTTTATACTAGGGACGACCCTCGTCCCCTGGCAATTGCTTTGCACCACCCACTTATTTGGGCACCACCACCATCACGAACACGACGGGCCGAGCCCCTGCGAGCTTCATAGAATTGCCGCTCAACAAGCGGGAGAAGACCTTCTGCCTCCCATGGAATGTGCGCACATTTCTGATGCAACGTACGACTATAACGAGGTGCGGGCGAAGTGTGCCGCTTCGCCTTTGCAATGGGTAGCCGTCGCCGTTGTATTTGTTGACGCCGCCGGTTTCCAACCAGCTGCACCGCCGTTCTTAAAGCCTCCCGATCCAAAATGCCGCTCGGCAACCCTGCTCTCGGACAGCCCGCTTCGCGCACCCCCTTTGGTTTAAAGTTCTATTTGCCAATTGCCTCCCCAAGGCGATTGAGCAGTGGCAGGCTATGCCCTTTCTCACGCGGAAAGGGTTTGTCTGGCCATGCCTGTTGGCAAACGCCTGTTTCACGGGGCCGCTAGTGCAGTCGGCAGTAAACCCCGGTACGGGCCCGTATGGGCAGTTGACA
>CAYVVK010000689.1:0-3707 GCA_964454855.1 uncultured Phaeodactylibacter sp.
TGACCACCTTCATCTCGCCCAGCGCCCTGCCGCTGCTGGGCATGCTGTTCTTTGGCAACCTGCTGAAAGAGTCGGGCGTAACCAAGCGCCTGGCGGAAACGGCCCGCACTTCCCTGATCGACATCGTGACCATACTGCTGGGCCTGACCGTAGGCGCTTCCACGCAGGCGGATGTATTCCTGACGCCGCAGTCCATACTGATCTTCGTGCTCGGCGCCCTGTCCTTTATGGTGGCCACTGCCGGCGGCATACTCTTCGCCAAGGTGATGAACCTCTTCCTGAATGAGGAGAATAAGATCAACCCGCTGATAGGGGCGGCAGGCGTTTCGGCAGTGCCCGACAGCGCCCGGGTCGTCCAGATGGAAGGCCTCAAGGACGACCCCAATAACCACCTGCTGATGCACGCCATGGCGCCCAATGTGGCGGGCGTGATCGGCTCTGCCGTGGCGGCGGGGATATTGCTGAGCTTCCTGGGTTAGCCTGATGGCAGACACAGAGTGAGCGAATAATTTCCTCTTACCCAATCGCTCCTCCCCAGACAAAATCCTGAAATCCGCTCTCCGGAGGATAACGGCCGATTAGTGTTGCCTCCTTAAGGCCTATACCCAGCGTTCTTTTCTGTAAAGTCCTTAGATCCGAATCGGTGGGCGTCTCCTTTACCTCAAAAGCCTTTTCTTCATTGAAGATGAAATCGATCTCATATCCAGCCTTTCGCTGATAGAAATTCAACTTGCCCAGCCTATTGAGTTGAGCAGCTACCGTATTTTCGAATATCTGGCCGGAACTTACCTTGGCCAGCCGCCCGAGCAGCCCCGGGTCAGCCAGATACACTTTGTTTCTCAGGCTTATTTCCCGGTCCACATTTTTCGTGAATGGAGACAGAGAAAGGATGAAATAGGTTCTTTCGAGAAGCTCCAGGTAACTTTTTACTTTATGCCGGCTTATCCCGAGTATGGAGCTGAGTTTTGTGTATTCAACTAAACTACCGGTTCGCCCCGCCAACAGGCGAATGAGCTTGTAGAGGTCATGGCTGGCCTCAAAATCAGACAGTAGTTTGATGTCCAGTTCGATATAGGCGTTGATGATGTCATCCAGGTAAGCCAACCTGTCTTCTTCCGATCCGGATAACACCACTTCGGGGAAACCACCGAATTTAATGTACTCTTCGTAATGCTCCTTGTATTTCAGATATACCCCTCTCTGGAAACGTTTGAAAATAAATTTTTCAAAAGTATCCGTTTCTTCTCCACGAAAAGAAAGGAACTCTTCAAAACTGAGTGGATACATTTCGAATATGCGTTTTCTTCCCGCAAGGCTTTCCGAAAATCTGTCTTTTAAGTAAAAAGAACTGGAACCCGTTATGATAAACTTGATGTGGAAATGGTCGTAAAAATATTTTATCACACTTGTGGCCTCCGCTACCAGTTGCACTTCATCCAGGGCGATCACGGCAGGCTTGTCGAAGTCGATTCCCAGAATTTCAAGTTCAACCTGGATTTCCTTGTAGCTGGATTGATTAAAAATGTGACGGTGCTCTATTTTTTCCAGGTCAATGAAAATTTTATTGTCATGTTCCACCTGGTTTAGCAGATATTGAACAGCGGTGGTTTTTCCAACCCGGCGCATTCCGGTAATAACCGTGATCAGTTTGCTGAATAAATGCGCTTTAAGCTGCCCAAACATCTTTCTTTTATGCATAAAGTCATACTTTTAGTATAAAATTAATACAAAAAGACATACTTTTAGTAAATTAGATGTAAAAAACATCGATAACCTTCCGAAACCGCCCCGGCAGCCGGCTCATAGCCTCCTCCTCCATTTCCTCAGGAATATCCCTATAGAAAGCCTCCGCCAGTGCGCCCGCCATGCAGGCGATGGTGTCGCTGTCACCGCCCAGGGAAATGGCGGTGCGGATGGCGTCTTCAAAACCGGTGGACTCCAGGAAGGCGATGATGGCCTCCGGCACGGAGCCCTGACAGCTGACGTCAAAGGTGTAGGTGGGCCGGATGTCTTCGATGCGCCTGCTTAGATCGTAGCCGAAGGCCTTTTCGATCTCTTCTTTGATCTTTTCTTTTTTTGCGCCGTTTCGCGCCAGGAAAACCCCCAGCGCAATGGCCTGTGCCCCCTTGATGCCTTCGGGATGGTTGTGGGTGATGGCGGCGCTCTTTTCCGCTTCCCGCAGCACTTTGTCTTTGCTGTCAAAAGCAAAGCCCACCGGGCTCACCCGCATAGCGGAGCCATTGCCCCAGCTGTTGTAAGGCCCTTCGATCTGGCCCATCATCCATTGGTAGAAGGTGCCGCCGTAGCCGGCATCCGGATAGCGTTGAGCGTAGGCCCTTACCGTTTCTTCGTAGGGCAGGCCTTTGAGAATGGCATCCGCAACGGCTACAGTGAGGACGGTATCATCCGTGAATGTGGACCGGGGGGTGAACAGCTCGAAATCCTTACCCTTGTAATTGGACACTTCAAAACGTGAACCGATGATGTCTCCTATGATCGCTCCTTTCATATTTTAGTGGGTTAGGTGTCAGACACCTCAGAGGTGGCTGCCACTTGTATTCAAATTCCATTCTCCCGGGTTAGCACAACCGGCTGCCCCTCCGTCACCAGCAGGGTATGCTCATGCTGGGCCACAAAACTGCCGTCGCGGGTGTGCATCGTCCATCCGTCGCCGCTTTCACAGGCCCTGTGGGCGCCGGTGCTGATAAAGGTTTCCAGGGCGATGACGCTGTTTGCCCGAAAGCGCTCCCGGTTGAAGCGGTCGCGGAAATTGGGGATCTCCCAGGGCGATTCGTGCAGTTTACGCCCTACGCCATGCCCGCAGAGGTTTCTGATGACCTGAAAGCCTCGCTTCCTGGCCTCTTTCTCGATGAATCCGCCCACATCGGCGATCCTCACCCGGTGGCGGACCTGCCGGATGGCCAGGTTCAGGATGTCCTGGGAGGCACGGACGAGCTGTTCCAGCTTTTGATGGCCTTTCCCGAGGATAAAAGACCCGCCGTTGTCGGCGTAAAAGCCGTTCAGCTCGGCGGAAACATCGATGTTGACCAGGTCTCCTTCCCGGAGTATCTTGTCCGGCGAAGGAATGCCGTGGCAGATCTCCCGGTTGAGGCTGATGCAGGTGTAGCCGGGAAAGCCGTATTCCTTCTTCGGGGCGGGTACAGCGCCGAAGGACTGCAGGATGGAATTCCCGTAATCGTCCAGTTCTTTGGTGGATAGGCCGGGACGGGCGTATTCCCGCATTTTACGTAAGGTGATGGCCACGGCCCGGCCCGCCGCCTGTATGCCGGCCAATTCTGATTGTGATTCTACAGACATGTCTTTTCGTTATCAGTTATCACCAAGTTACTGGACAATTTCAAAAGGTTCAAAAGCTTTTCCGGTTAATTGCGTAATTTTATCACCGGAATATGCTCTCATTTCACCCAGCCAGCAAAATATTGACGATGAACCGAGCCATGATCACGACTTTATTGGCCACCTTCCTTTTTTTAGCCGGCAGCGCCCAGCCCACCTTCACCCGGCAGGATACCCTGCGCGGCTCCATCAGCCCGGAACGCGCCTGGTGGGGCCTCATTTACTACCATCTGGACATTAGCGTCAATCCTGCCGATAGCAGCATCCATGGAAAAAATACCATACAGTACCGGGTGCTGAAGCCCGGCCAGCTCATGAAAATTGACCTGCAGCCGCCTATGGAAATGGAA
>CAYVVK010000690.1:0-3707 GCA_964454855.1 uncultured Phaeodactylibacter sp.
TGCCTACTGCCCCCTGCCTACTGCCCACTACCCACTGCCTACTGCCCACTGCCTACTGCCCACTGCCTACTGCCCACTGCCCACTGCCCACTACCTAAGGCCCAACTCGCTGAACCCAACTCGCCGATTCCTCCGCCTCATACTCTTCCGCCTGTTCGTTTTGCTCCGGCAATAGCGGCTGTAAGGGATAGGGGTAAATGCTCGTAAAATATACGGCAGCAGCAATGGCCAGAGGCATGAAGATCAGAAGTTTCCATCGCAGCGGTATTTGCAGTATTTCCGTAAACAGGCCATTGCCGGAGGGCCTGTGCTCCACTTCGGAGAGCACTTCCAGCAGAGCCAGGTGGACCTTGCTTCTCATTTTCCGCTGCTCTCTGCTGCCGAGTATGCCCTGCCTGCCTAATACTTTCAGGCGGGTTAACAAAAACTGGTATTTCTTCAGTTCTTCGGTAATTTGCCGGTTGGGCGCCAGGCTTCTCATTTCCCGGATGGCCTGTTCCAGCTTTCCTTCGGCGATGTGCCCTTTAATGTGGTCAAAAACAAGTTCTCTCGTAGTCATTTTCTTTAACAGTTTTGGGTGATGAGTTTTGGGTATTTGGGATTTGGGATTTAGGCCATGTCCTGAGGTTTGGAGCCAAAACTCAATATTTACCCTGCAAAGGTCGGAAAATGAATGAGGGCGGGCATCCTCACAAAGTGGGGTTGTGAAAATATCCCCCTTTTTGGGGACTCGTGATTCGCTTCGCCGGCCGATGCGGCAGTAAGAGCGCAGGAAGGTGACTCGTGACTTGGAGGCGGGATGCCCTTACCGGAGGAGGCCGAACTCATAGGCGGCCTTTACCAGGCCGGCGGTATTTTTGGCATTGAGCTTGCGCAGCAGGCTCTTGCGGTGGGTGATGACGGTGGCGGGGGAGATGAACAGCTTTTCGGCGATTTCATCGGTGGTCAGTTCTTCGATGATGAGGCGCAGCACTTCCTTTTCGCGGCGGGTGAGTTTCTGGATGAAGTCGGAAGAGCGGGCGGGGCGGGGCTGGTGGAGGCCGCTGATCAGCTTGTCTGCCACTTCCTGGCTGAAATAGCTTCTCCGCGCATTACGGTGGCAATGGCTTCCAGGAGTTCTTTTTTACTGGTATTTTTGAGCAGGTAGCCATCCACGCCGGCTTTGATCATTCTGGAGATGTAGCCTGCGTCACTATGCATGGTCAGGGCAATGATCCTGGTATTGGGAAACTCCGCCTTGATGTCCTGGCATATTTCAAATCCGTTCTTGTCGGGCAGGTTGATGTCCAGCAAAACGATGCCAATAGGGTGGCGGTGCATCATCTCCATGGCTCTTCCGCCGTTATTGGCCTCAAAGATGGCGTTGGTATGCGGAGCGCCTACCAGCAAGGTGCGCAGGCCGTCGATGACGATCTGATGGTCGTCTACCAGAAGTATGTTCATAGCGGGATGTTTTGGGTGATAGAAAGAGGGATGTCGATGGTGAAGGCCGTGCCCTCTCCGGGCCGGGAATCGATCTGCAGTTGCCCGCCGGCCTGAGAGAGGCGGTGGCGGATATTGCTGAGGCCGATGCCTTCCTGCTGATTCAGCATTTCCGGGTCCAGCCCTTTGCCGTTATCTTCCACCACGAGGTTGAGTTGGCCGTCTTCGACGATGGCCTGCACCAGTATGGCCGTGGCCTGGGCGTGCGCGAGGGTGTTTTTCAGCAATTCCTGGGTGATGCGATATACGGTGAGCGATATGGGCGCCGGCAATTCCGTATCCAGCCCGTAGGAAATGAAGTCGACCTCTATCTGATGGGCCCTGGCGAAAGAATCACAGGTATATTGCAGGGCGTAATCCAGGCCATTCTGTTCAAGGATATCGGGCGTCAGGTTGTGAGAGATCTCCCGGACACTGCGGCAGGCGTCATCGATGAGGGCCTTGGCCTTGGAAAAGCTGCTTAGCTGCTCCACCTGCGGCAGAAGGCAGGGAAGGGTGCTGACCTGCATTTTGGCCGTGGCGAGGACCGCCCCAAGGCCGTCGTGCAGCTCACTGGCCACTCGTTTCCTTTCCTTCTCTTCCCCTTCGATAATGGCCTGCAGCCGCTGAGTTTCCTGGGCCTTTCTGATCAGTTGCAGCTTCTGCAGATGCAGGGCCCGGTTGTTGCGGTAGAGAAAATAGGATAGCCCGGCCAGCATGCTGGCCAGCACCGCACCAATGATGAGCACCAGCAGCTGATAGTTCCTGATCCGTATCCGGGCTTCCAGCTGTTCTTCCTTTACCGCCTGTTCGGCGATGGCCTTATCTTTCTTTTCCGCCTCGTATTTCAATTCGAGTTCGTGAATGATCTGGGCATGCCCCGCCGAGAGGAGGCTGTCACTCAGGGCATTGTGTTGCTGCAGGTAATAATAGGCTTTCTGGTAGCGGCCCTCGCCGGCATGGGCGCGGGCCATCAGCCGGTAGGAAGCCCCCAGGCTGCCGGGGTTTTTCATCTCCCGGCTGAGCGCCAGGCAGCTTTCCAGGAGCGGGATGGCTTCTGAGAAAACCTGCTCCTGAATGTACAGGCGGGCGAGGGCCTGGCGGCAGCGAAGAATATTGCCCCGGTCTCGTATGCGTTCGCGTATGGCCAGGGCGTCTTTCAGTATCCGGGCGGCCTGGCCGGCACTCACCGGGCTGGGAATACTGGTGATCTCCTGTAGTTCGAGAAGGCGGATCTGAGCATCTGCGGCGTTGAGTGGATTGTTCAGTTGCTGATACAGAAGCAGCGCCTGCTGGTAGTAATGCTGAGCCTGTTTGTATGCGCGCTGCTGGTAAAGAAGTTCTCCCATATTGTTGAGGTTCTGTGCTTCCGCTCCGGGCAGTTTTTTCCGGCCTGCCATTTGCAGTGCGCGCTGTATGTATTGCCGGGCGCTACTCCAGTCCCTTTGCGCCAGGTACACTTCTCCGAGTTTGGTGAACAGGCTGGCGATGGAAATGGAGTCCTGCGCCGCTTCCGCCAGGCGAAGGGCCCGGATGAATTCCGCTTGTGCGAGGGAATAATTACCGGTGGTTTCGTACAGGGTGCCCAGGGCAGTAAAATCACCGATGAGCTCCAGGCTGTCCCCCAGTTCCTGCTTGGTGCCGATCAGCTGCTGGTAGTAAAAAATAGCGGAATCCACCTGGCCTTTGTACCGGTACTGGGTATGCAGCTGTTCGTAAATGCTTTTAGCCATAGGAGCGGATTGCAGGCTCCTGGCCTGAGCCAGGGCCTGCTTCAGGTGTTGAATGGCCAGAGGCGGGTCTTCACTGTGCAGCAGGGCCTGATAATAAGAGGCATAGTATAATATTCTGGAAAAACCTCCCTGTCGCGCCAGGCTCTCGGTTTCTGCCAGGTATTGCTCTGCCTCCGCCAGAGCGCCCCGCTCCAGGGCTAGTGCGCCAAGCCGGCAGAGGGCGGCAGCAGTAGCTTCATCCTTTCCTTCGAGGCGGAAGAGATGGCAGGCGTCCAGGTAATATTTGCGGGCCTGTTCCTGCCGGCCCTCCTGCAGGCTGGCTTCTCCCAGGTAGAACAGGGCCAGTGCCTCCGTTTCCGGCTTTTGCCGGGCCGTACAGGCTTCGCGCAACGCTTCTATGGCTCCTTCCTCGAGCAGTTTTTCCATTCTTTCCATGAAGGGGGAGGGCCCGGAAAAGAAGGATGGCCATTCCTGAGCACCTGCCGGCCAGAAAATGAGGGCACATAGCAAAAG
>CAYVVK010000691.1:0-3691 GCA_964454855.1 uncultured Phaeodactylibacter sp.
TGACAGCTAAATCTACAACTTTTTGTAAACTTTATTTTTGGACAGTTACTTAGGGTGCCTGTGGCGCTTTGTTATTGGCTAAAAATGTTACTTTTGTAGGCCATCAAAAAACCGGAGAATCTCCAATATGCTGCGATCGCTGGCCCAGATCATTTCTTTTGTCTTTCACCCGCTGCTCATAGTGACCTATATGCTGGTATTGCTATTGCTCATCAACCCATACCTGTTTGGTCTCAGCAGCATAGGGGAAAAGGCTGGTAAGCTGCTTATCCTGCAGACTTTTCTGTCGACCTTCTTCATTCCCGGTTTCGCCGTGGCCATGCTACGCTTCACCGGCATGATAAAATCACTGGAGATGAAGGCCAAGGAGGAGCGTATCGGGCCTTACATCATCACCGGTATATTTTATCTATGGATGTTCCGCAACTTTCTGGGCAATTCGCAGATCCCGACGGCCTTCACCTGCTTTATGCTGGGCGCCACCATTGCCCTCTTTATCGCTTTCTTCCTTAACATCTTCTCCAAGATCAGTATTCACGCCGTCGGAATGGGGGGGCTGCTGGGTATGGTGGTGATCACACTATTGCTTTTCAGCTACGATACTTTTACCATCAATTCCTCCATTCTGGGCACACTGGAAGTGAGTATGAGTACGGTGCTGGTGCTTACCGTGCTATTGGCAGGCCTGGTCGGCACCGCCAGGTTAATCCTGTACGCGCATGAACCTCTGGACCTGTACGGCGGTTACCTAGTTGGGTTTACAGCGCAATTTATTGCGCTGCGGTTTTTATTTTGAGTTGAAGGGTATTTTACCTCTGAACCCCAACCTCCAAAACCTCAAAACACTTCCTCCCAATGGAAAAACAAACAATAGTGATTGGCGCCGGGCTCGTAGGCGCCCTATGGGCCATTCTGCTGGCCAAGCGCGGATATAAAGTAGATGTTTATGAAATGCGCGGCGATCCTCGCGAGGCAGGGTTTATCGGAGGCCGCTCCATCAACCTGGCGATGAGTACCCGGGGGTGGAAGGCCATGGAAAAGGCAGGAGTGAAGGATAAGATCCGGGGAGCGGCCATTCCCATGCGAGGCCGGATGCTGCACCAGCAGGAAGGTGGCCTGGCGCTTCAGCCCTACGGCAAGGAAGGCCAGTCGATCTACTCCGTTTCCCGGGGCGGCCTCAACATCGAACTGATCAGAGCTGCCGACCGGTACGACAACCTCAACTTTCACTTCGGGCAGAAATGCCTGGGTGTCGATCTCGAGGAGAATACCGCCCATTTCGAGCAGGTAGAATCCGGAAGGCGCCAGGCGGTTACTTCCCCACTGATATTTGGCACCGATGGTGCTTTTTCCGCCGTGCGCCGCAGCATGATGAAGATGCCGAGGTTCAACTTCTCCCAGAATTACCTGACTTACGGATACAAAGAACTGCACATACCACCACAGAAGGATGGCAGCCATGCCATGGACAAAAACGCCCTGCACATCTGGCCGCGCGGCAATTTCATGATGATCGCCCTGCCCAATGTCGACGGTAGTTTTACCGGCACTTTATTCCTCCCCTTCGAGAATGGCGACGCCGCCTTCGACAAGCTCCACACTGATGACCAGGTGATGGGCTTTTTCCAGCGATACTTTCCGGACAGCATTCCCCTAATGCCGGATCTGCTGAAGGATTTTCACAATAATCCCACTTCCGCCCTGGTTACCGTGCGTTGCAGCCCCTGGAATTACAAAGATCATATTCTCCTGATCGGCGATGCTTCTCACGCTATCGTTCCCTTTTACGGGCAAGGGATGAACTCCGGCTTTGAGGACTGCACCATCCTCGATGAACTGATGGAGGCTTACAACGACAACTGGACGCGCATCATCGAGGAGTTCAACCGCGGCCGCCTCAAGGATGCGGATGCCATCGCCGACCTGGCACTGCGCAATTTCATAGAAATGCGCGACCTGGTCGCCGACCCGCGCTTCCTCCTCCGCAAAGAGATCGCCGCTTACCTGAGCGATAAATATCCGGAAGACTTCCTGCCACTCTACTCTCAGGTGACCTTCACACACATCCCCTACAGCCAGGCCCTTGAAGAAGGGCTGGCGCAGGACGAACTCTTCGACCGCATCCTGGCCATTGAGAATATAGAGGAAAACTGGCGGGAAAATCCGGAACTTGGAGAGGTGTTCCGGCAGTGGCTGCGGGAACGCCGGGAGGCTTTGTATGGAGGGCCGGTGGTTGGGTGATTCGTGATTCGGGGCTCGTGATCCCAATCAACCAAATACTGCTGAAAATCATTCTACTATAGTACCCTATTGTAGAAGGCACCCTAAATTCACCCGCCATGAAGCCCGTTTTTACTTCTCTTTTCTTTATTATAGCCCTGTTGCCCCTCCGGGCACAGGATGAAGATGCGCCCTATCACATTTTCAGCATTTATTTTGGTGGCGGCAGTTATTACATCGATAATTCGCAGGCGCAGGAACTCAACGACTGGCTCGACCGCTTTCCTCATCTGGAGGATTACGAGATCAGCGTGCACAGCCATACGGATGATATCGGCAGTAAGGAGTACAACGCCTGGCTGTCGCGCAACCGCAGCGAAGCGGCCATCCGAAAATTAATGCAGCGGGGTATCCTGCGGGAACAGATCTCCATCGAGGATTTTGGAGAGCTCAACCCCATCTACGACAATTCGACCTGGGAGGGCAAGCTGAAGAACCGCCGGGTGGATATTATTCTGAAACCGATCTCTACCTGATCTTATGGTATTTTGCGGCTGTTTTTGAAAACTGATACATGAACAGAAATTTTCTATTGTACATCCCATGGACGGTGGGGTTGCTGGGCATTGCCTTTCTATCTTTATCGCCCATCGGCGGGCAAAAAGCAGCCTTCAAAGCGCATTATAAAGGCATGCACCTCTACGGCGAGGGGCATTATCAGCGCGCCGTCAGCAATTTTGAGCGCGCCTACAGCATCATTCCCGAGAACTACCACTTCGCCCTCTCGCTGGCCATGGGCCTCAGCCGGGTAGGCCGGGCCACCGAAGGGCTGAACGTTCTGGAAAAGGGCGGCAGGCACCTTTCGGAGAATGACACGGATTACACCCAGAAAAAGGCCTATCATTATTTCTATACAGGCATGATCTTTTCCTACGACGGCCGATACGGCGATGCCATCGATCCCATAAAGGAAAGCATAGCCCTGCAGCGGAGGATCGGCGAGCCCAAATTGCTGAGCATCTTCAACAACGCCCTGGGGTACGCCATCCTGCTCAATCAGGGCGGCGGCGCCCACGCTCAGGATACGCTGGGCATGCACTACCACGTACACAAGCGCGATATGCTGCGCGCCCTGGAATATTTTGACCGCGCTTTGGAATACGATGCTAAGAATGAGGCAGCTCTGTACAACTACTACCTCATCAGAGATACCCTGGGTATGGAAACCCTGGAAGAGTTTATGGCGGGCCGCGATTCTTCCGTCCTGGACGAGGTGGCCGCCCTGCCCGGCAATACCAGCCGCGCCCTGGAGTTTACCGATTACGACGAGCTGCTCTTCCTGCTGGACATTTCCGGCTCCATGGTGATGGAAAAGGTGCCCTGTATGGGAACCACCCGCTTTGAGGTCATGAAAGAAACGGCGCTCTTCGTGCTGGACAGCCTGCCCCCGGCCACTAAGCTGGGCCTGGGC
>CAYVVK010000692.1:0-3688 GCA_964454855.1 uncultured Phaeodactylibacter sp.
CATTCAAAATAAAGTATTTCTTGCCCAGCACATTGATACGGTCTTCTGTCACAGCCCGTGACTGCATATCTCGTTCGGCCTTTCGAACACTGATGTCACAGGCTTTCCGGAGCATTTCCAGCTCTTCAGGTTTCAGGAATTCACGGACGATCATGAAGCCCCGTTTTTGAAAGCCTATTTTTTGTTTCTCAGAAATTTCCATGTTTTACTTATTTTTTTTTGGCATTGTCCACACGGTTAAACCTTCCAGGTTTCCCGGCTCTTTACGCAGCAGAAAGCTGAATACCAATGCCAGAATAATGAAAAACCCATTTACGGCGGCCCCTACCCAGTAACTGTGCAACTCCAGAGTTATTGTAGGAGGCAACCATCCCAAAACTCCCAGGCCCAGGTAAATATTGAACAGTATGGCCAGCACCATGGCAATGGCCGCCGAAGTACCATCCACACGCTGTGTGAAAAACCCAAGCATGAACAGGCCCATCAGGCATCCACCGAAGATACTGGTAACGATCAGGCTGAGGTCGTTCATACTCTCTTTCTCTATCCGGCTGAAGAAGATGGCTCCCAGGATGACGAGTATGGTAACAAACAGGGCGATCAGCCTGGCGCTGCGCAGATAGTATTTGTCGTCCCGCCCCGGGGCCAGATAAGGTTTCATCAGATCCACTACGCTCACCGTTGAAATGGCATTGATCCCGGAGTCGAGGCTGCTCATAGCAGCTGCCAGCACCGCCGAGATCACAATGCCGGCTACGCCTGCCGGCACTTCAGTCAGCACAAAATAGGGCAACACCTGGTCGGCCTCCAGTTCGGCGATCCGGGGCTCGGGAAAAGTAAGGTAATAGGCGAAAAGGGAAGTGCCGACGAAGAAGAAAAGCACCCACATGGGCAGCGCAATAGCGGAATACAGCGCGGTGGCCTTGCGGGCCTCCCGGGTGGAGCGGGCAGCAGCGTAACGCTGCACCATGTTCTGGTCTCCCCCGTAGATCGTCAGCCAGTTGACGACGCCCAGTATGGCCACCGTCCAGAAGGTCCGCTCCGTCAGGTCCCAGTCGAAACGGCCCAGGCTGAACTTATTCTGGGCGCTGCCGATCTCAATGATCTGCCCTATCCCGCCCGGCAGGTCGATGGCTACAATGAGCAGGCACAAAATGCCGCCGAAAAAGAGGATGATGGCCTGTACGACGTCTGTCCAGATGACTGCTTCAATACCTCCGGCAATGGTGTAAAAGGCGATAAAAAGGCCTGCTCCGAGGATGACCAGCTCGATGGGGGCTCCGGTGAGAAACTGAATGGGCAGGGATACCAGAAAGAGGATCTGGGCCATCCGGATCAGCTGCATGGCAATAAAACTCAAGGTGCCGTACAGCCTTGGCGCCTGGCCGTAGCGCTGCCCCAGGTATTCAAAAGCCGAGGTAAGCTGGCCCCGCCGAAAAAAGGGGATGAATATGAAAATGGCAACAATGGCAACGAACGGCAGCACGAGGTTAACGCTCAATTGCCGCCAATCCAGCACATAGGCCGCCGCCGGCAGGGCCAGAAAGGTGGCCGAGCTGATGATGGTTCCCAACATAGACAGGCCGACCACCCAGCCGGGCATGGCGCGATTGCCTACAAAGTATTCTTCCGTAGTGTTATTCCGGCGGCTGAAATAGGCCCCGATCAGGATCATTCCGATCAGATAAACAACAACGGTGGCGATGTCGAGTGGCCGTATGGCTAATTCCATGTCATTCCGAACATTTAGAATGCGGTAACTTGCTGTTCCCAATCTTTGAACTTGCGCCGAAAGGAGTCCACCTTTTCCGGATGGGCGCCGGCCAGATTGTCCTCTTCTCCGGGATCTTCCCCGAGGTTGAACAAAAACGGCCTGTTCTCCTTTTCCATGTATTTCCATTTACCTTCCCGTACGGCAAAGGCTTCTTTTTTAGAATAAGAGTTGTTGAACCGCCAAAACAACGTCCGCTCCGGCAGGCTTGCATTCTCCAGCCATACGGAAGACAAGTCTGTGCCATCGAATTCAAGGCCGTCGGGTTGGTCAATTCCTGCGATATGCAGAAAAGTCGGGAAAAGATCCATGGTCATGGCAGTCGCATCGCTCACGCTGCCCGCCGGAACATGCCCGGGCCAGTTGACAATGGCAGGAACCCGGTGCCCCCCCTCAAACAGATCTCCTTTCTGGCCGCGATAGGGCGCATTGCTCCCCACCCAGGAGTAAGCGCCGTTGTCGGAAGTGATGAATATTAAGGTGTTCTCCCGCAAGCCCAGCCGCTCCAGTGTGGCCACGGTTTCTCCCACGCTTTGGTCAACGGCCATCATCATATCGCGGTAGGCCCGTTCGTATTCTTCTTCGGGAAGGGGGCCGTATTTCGTTTCGTGCCAGATCTTGCCGGCCGTCCGATGCGGAGGGTCGTCCGGCCCCTGGAAAGGAAAATGGCAGGCAATGTGCGACACAAAGGCGAAAAAGGGCTGATCGCGGTTTTCTTCAATAAATTCATTGGTGTAGCGGGTGACGAGATCCGTCAGATATCCCGTTTCCTCATGGAGCTCCTGGTCTTTAAACCAGTCCACCTCCCCTACCCGCGATATGTGCGTGTGATAGTCCGGCGAATTATTACTCACTACGCTCTTGTCGAACCCCTGGTCATTGGGGCCGAAGCGGCTGACGTGCCCGACATGCCATTTTCCAAACACTCCACTTTTGTATCCGGCAATGGCGAGTGCTTCCGCAATGGCCGTTTTGTCCAGAGGCACCCCTATATCTTTGGTAAAACCGATGGCACTTTCCACTCCGGAGCGTTGCTGATACTGCCCCGTCAACAAGGCTGCACGGGTCGGGCTGCACACCGCGCCGTTAGTATGGAAATCAGTCATCCGCATACCCCCGGCCGCCAGTTTGTCCATATTTGGAGTAGGAATGATCTCATTGCCGTAACAGCCCAGGTCATTGTATCCGATATCGTCGATCAGGATGAGGACGATGTTCGGAGGCGGGCCGGAAGCAGTCTTTTGGCAGGAATGGGCTGCCGTTCCGGCCAGGATGGCCAGGCCGGCCATCAGAATCAGGGAAAACCATTTGTAGGTAGTCATGATCATTCAGTTTTTAATCGTGGCCAGATCACTGATCTTAATCCTGAGCAGCTCCACGCTCTGCTTGCCTCCGGAAAAGGCCACCATCAGGTAGCCGTTGTGTTCCATCACGTACGGATAATCGACCCGCCGGCCGCCGATGAGATAACCCATTTTGCTGAACACCATACCATCCTCACTGATTGAGAGGGCGAGCGGATCCCGTTTTTTGGGATCGGGGTTCGAAGCGAGGACGTAGCGGCCGTCGCTCAGGCGAAGCCCGTGCAGTTTGGAAGTCGCATCAGGAAAATCGGTTTGCACCGGCTTGCTCCAGCTTCGGCCGTTATCGGTTGAAAAGGAGCGGTAGAAGTAACCGCTTTTTCGATTGTCCCGGAACAGGGCCATCAGGTTGCTGTCCGGAAGCATCCACCAGAGCGGCTCTTCCGCTGCCAGTTCACTGGCGGAGCCCAGAACGGGGTAGGACTCCCACTGATCGATCGCTTCGACTCCGCCCACCATAAATTGCACGCCTTTTTCTTTGTAGTCGTAGGGCCTGCGGGAGGTCATCCACTCGCCCGTGGGGAGCTTTTTGGGGGGGAAGTGATTGATCGCATTG
>CAYVVK010000693.1:0-3685 GCA_964454855.1 uncultured Phaeodactylibacter sp.
TTGAGTTTTGGGTTTTGAGTTTTGGGTTTTGAGTTTTGGGTTTTGGGTTTTGGGTGGCTCTTCCAAAGGGAGGACAAATCAAAACTCGACCTTCAAAACCCAAAACTCGACCCTCAAAACCAACTAGTGCATTAGGAACTAATTAATTGCCAGGCAGCTAATGTTATATTATATTGATAAGCTTTTGATTATAGTAACTGCCTACTGCCAACTATTTACTGCCGACTGCACTAGTCCCACTCCAACATCCCCGGCTCATAGGCGTCATCATCCAGTTCGGCGTAGGGCGTTTTTTCGGTTTCGCCGCCGCCTTTGGTGATGACCGTTTCGCCTACGCCGAGAGAACCGGATTGTTTATCCAGCTCCAGTTTGACGCAGGTGAAGGCGAAGGCCAGGTAGTCGGCGCCCTGGAAAGTTACGGATTTTCCCTGTTTGATGTCAACTTTTACCTTGGCATCTACATCCGCCACGTAGGATTGCAGGGCGGGCATGGAGGCGTCGAACTCATTTTCCCGTGCATTCTCGATGTTGATGGTGAAGCTGTTGCTGGCGATCACGTCGGAGATGAGCAGCATTTCATAGGGGTCTTCGCGGGTAAAGATGCCCAAAGAGGGATGTTTCAGGTCTATCACCTTCCCTTTGAGCTGCAGCCCCAGCATGCCGGGGTCTACGTACAGCCGCCTGGTATTGGTAAAGGAAAAGGAGATCTCTTTGACCCCTTTGAGGCTGGCCCCCACCGGAGAAGGAGACATATTGAAGCCCGAGAGGAAGCCGTCGAGAATCTTCAGGCCCAGGTTGAGGCTCACGCTGCGCGAGCGCTGCAGGGAGGAATCCGCCAGTATAGACTCCTGAGGCTCTACGGGAAGTACCTGCTCATCGGCAAGCAGGTATTTGAGTTCTCCGCGGAAGTCCACTTTGGCGCCTTTACGGCCGATAACGATCAGAGGTTTCACCCTGGATTCCGGCACGCGCAGCGGGGTGGCGTTGAAAGTATCCCGCAGCAGGTCAGTAATATCGTTCTTGCAAATGCGAAATGAAAAGGCCATTGTGTTATTTGTTTTCTTGAATAATCTGGTCGATCACCTTCATATAACAGAGGGCGACATTCTGATAGCCCTCGCTGTTGGGGTGGATCTCGTCTGCCCACTGGTATGGTTTAACGGTGTTGCGCACATCCACGTGCGCCACCAGGGGGAACTGTTCCGCCAGGGCCATCAGCTTCCCGTTGAATTCATCGATCAGATAACTGACGATGCCCTGCCGGTCTTTGGGCCGGGTGATGCCCTGTTTGGTCATTGGTTCGCCCAGCCAGCTCATGCCTGACTCCTCTACTCCTTTGGGGATGGGGTAATCGTAGCCATGGGTAACGATGCGTAATTTCGGAAAGTCAGTCTGTATGCGGCGGAAGACCATCTCGTACAGGCCCATGATGGCCTCCATCTCGTCCTTAAATTTCTGGTTGAGAAAACGCTGCGGTTTTTCTCCCTCCTCCAATTCCTCCACTTCAGCAAAGGGATTGAGAAATTCCTTAAACTGCTCGCCCAGGATGTCATTCCCTCCACCACTGATAAGGAAGAACTCCACCTCGTGGGGCGCCATGCGTTCCATCACCCGGTTGATGGAGTCCTGGTAATCGCCAGTCATGAGGTAGTTGCGCATCTCATCGCCGGCGGCGCCGCGGCTGTAGATGTTGTAGTTCAAAGAAAGGTGGTCGATGATCTCCCGGATGGCGGGATGCTGGAACCAGGAATCCCCTTCGGAAACCATCAGGGTGCGCCGTGGATATTTTTTTACCCGTCGCTCGAAGTCGACCAGGCGTACGGTGCGGCCGTAGGTATTGGCGGCTTTCAGAAGCACGTCCCAGAACAGGCCTTTCTGTTTGACTATGTCCGGCGCGGCGCCTTCTTCCAGGATTTCAATATCGTGCCGGAGCTTCAGTTTTCCGGACAGGCCCTCTGTTTCCAGGTAGATGCCGGCAGCGAAGGGTGTCATGATGTTACGGCCCAGCAGGTTGTTGATGGTGCGGGCATCACTCTGAGGGTCCAGCTTTTCAAGCAGTTCCTTATCCAGTTCATCAAAGGCCTCTCTGAGCCCGGCTTTCCCTTCCATGAGTTCAGCCTGGCTTTGCAGGGCCTGGTCCGGCTCCCACAGCATGCCCATGAGGCGCTCTTTGCTGATCCGGTTGTGGCGGGGATTTTTAAATGTCAACGGAATGAGCATGGTGGTCCAGTCATCCGAGTGCAGCAGGCTGAGGTCTTCCTCTCCGGTGGGTATACCCCTGGTTTTAAAAACGACGGGCGGTGGCGACAGTTCGTTGAGGGAGAGCCGCGCCGTATCGATGTCCGGCTGGGTGTTGATGATGATCTTAAACCACAGTTTGGTCTCGGGCAAATTATAATCCAGGACCTGCTGTTCCAGAAGAAAGGGGATTATAC
Source organism: uncultured Phaeodactylibacter sp. (assembly GCA_964454855.1). Classification (GTDB taxonomy): domain Bacteria; phylum Bacteroidota; class Bacteroidia; order Chitinophagales; family Saprospiraceae; genus CAYVVK01. The sequence continues at coordinate 2,436 of CAYVVK010000693.1, forward strand.
CTCCCTTGTGACTAAAAATGGTAACGGTTTCTCCGGCCCGGATCAGTTCCACCGGTTTTTCCATCAGGCCGGTACTACTTTCGAAATTGACCGTCAGGAAGAGCAGGCTGTAGTACAGGTCGCGGTTGAACTCATTAGTGAGTTCTATCTTGAGTTTGGAGCGATAAGTATTTCTTACGTCCATCCACTCCATGCCATCTACTACCTCTCCCTTTTCCAGGTAATTGAGGGGCACCCATGCACCATCCTTCTCGTAGTGCACCTGTACTTTCAGGGGTGCTTTTTTGAAGAGTTTTACATTTTCATTATGCAACTGCCGGACGTATTCCCACTTTGCAATGTGGTCCACCTGGCGTATGATGGCATCTACCGGCTTCTCCGCCTTGCTGATGTCCACCGGGTAGGCCAGGGGATAATAATGCTGAAAAGGCGGCGTGATGAAGAGCATGCCAAAGCGGATGTGCAGCAGGTAGTCAGCTTCCGCCTCTTTGTCTGTCCGTTGAATGCGCTTGTCATGGCCATTCAGTGCATTTTCCAGTTCTTCGAAAAGCGCTTTATCTCCCTCTTCATCCTTCAGCATGAGCTGTATGGGATAGGCGCTGAAAGCAGCCACCTTACAGGAATAGGCCTGTTCTTTGTCGAGCATGGAGCGTTGTTCGAAGTCGATATCCAGGAAAGTTTCATTAGGTTCCACCTTTTCGATCCTGGCCTGGAGCGAGTTATTTTCATCGAGAATGATCTCCAGTTCGGTGTCGGGAGAGATGCCGTGCATGGCGCCCAGGTTGAGCAGCCACCCTTTGGATTTGCTGTACTGCACCTGCCCCGTGGCCTGGCCGTCGTAACGCACCTCTTTGCCGAGGAAGCCGGAGAAGATCATTTCCGGGCTTCCTCCCTGCACGTACAGTTGGGGGTTTTGCTGGTACTGATGGCGAATGTAATTAGACACCAGGCTATGGGAGGAAGCATAGCTGATGCTTCCTCCCGAATTCTCCAGCACCTTGATGAGATTTCGGGTAAAGAGCCCCTCATTGCCGATCTCCAGCGCCGGCTGGTTATCCAGGGCAGCGGCCAGTTGAACATGCTTTCCTTCCGGCAACAACTCGGCGATAGGCCGCTGAATAAAATCTTCCTCCGTCAGGCGGTCCGCAAAAATGAAGTCCTTCCACTGGCGCATGGGGAAGACATGGGTGAAGCGTTTCTGGCGCACGGCCGGTTCTTTTTCCTGGAAAGCGGCCGAGCGGGTATTGTCA
>CAYVVK010000694.1:0-3673 GCA_964454855.1 uncultured Phaeodactylibacter sp.
TGCTACCTCTGCCCCGAGATCGCCCACCTCGTGCTCACCGACTACCGCACCGCCGATGCCGAATTCCTCATCATTACCCATCCCCGCCTGCAGGACGACGGGCAGGGCAACGACTGGGTGGCGGAATACGCCAATTACCGCAGTTCCATGGCAGGAGGTGGCTACAAAGTGGCCATCGTAGATATCGAGCAGCTGTATGGGCAGTTTGCCTGCGGCCTGAACCGCCATCCGCTCTCGGTGCGCAACTTTATGAACTTCATCGTGCGGGAGTGGGAAGATCTGCAGTATTGCTTCATTATTGGCAAGGGGCGGGATTACCAAACGGTGAGGACAAAAGGACAATTGCAGAATAATCTGACGGAAGGGTACTTCCAGGTGCCCTCCTTTGGCACTCCCGCCAGCGATAATCTTCTGGTTGCCAGGCCAGGGGGAAATATTCCTCTTGTGCCGGTAGGCCGCCTGGCGGCGGTCAATGGCAGCGAGGTGAAGATCTATCTGGACAAGGTGCGGGCGGTGGAGGCTAACCGGGATAATCCGCAGACTATAGAGGATCGGGCTTGGATGAAACGGATTCTACATCTAGGGGGAGGGGGTAATTCTGGAGAACAATCCTCAATAAGGTCATATCTAGAAGGAATGGAAGCAGAGATTGAAAGCAATGCGTTCGGGGCAAGGGTCATGCCTTTTTACAAGAACACCACCGATCCCATACAGACCTCCTTATCCGAACAAATTTTTAATGTAATTAACGAAGGAACAAGCATCATTACGTTTTTTGGCCATTCGGGCTCCAATACTTTTGATTTCAACATTGACAATCCGGACAATTATAACAACTACGGCAAGTATCCACTAATGCTTTCCCTGGGTTGCTATTCCGGAGATATCTTCACCGCCGGTAGAGGCATCAGTGAACGATTTACCTTCTACGAGAATAAAGCAGCCGTAGTTTTTGGTGCTTCCAAAGGCTTGGGTTTCATTTCTTCCCTGGGAAGTTTGGGGCGGTCCATTTATCGCAATTTTGGGGGAGAATATTATGGAAAGGGAGTTGGAGAAGTTATCCGTGTGTCTTTGGCGGAGTATGCTGACAACTCCTGGATCGGTACCGCTACGCTGGTAGAGCAATTTACCTTGCATGGAGATCCCGCTATTCGCCTGCATCCAAGGCCCGGCCCGGACTATATCATCGACCCGGCTTCCGTGCAGTTCTCGCCCTCTGTAGTCACCGCCCAGCAGGAAGAATTTACCCTCAGCTTTGATATTATTAATCTGGGCCGTTACGAAAGGGATAGCTTCGCGGTAGAGGTTGAACAACAACTGCCTGCCGGTGAGACACTGAAAGTGGTTAAAGATACGGTGGCCGCTCCGGCTTTCAGCAAAACCTATAAGTATACCATTCCGGTACCCGGCAAGGAGGCGGTGGGCCTGAATACCTTCTTTATTCGCATCGATGTGGATGATACAGTAGCGGAGCTGCCGGTTCCCGCCGCGGAAAGTAACAATGAACTGGTCCGGTCAAATGGGGAACGGGGGGCTACTCTTTTTATCGTTGACAATACCGCCCGCCCGGTATATCCACCCGATTTTGCCCTGCTGGGCGAAACGCCCATCACCCTCAAAGCTTCCACCACCGATGCCCTGGCGCCGGAACGCACCTACATCCTGGAAATAGACACTACCGCCCTATTCGACAGCCCGCTTAAACAGCGCACCGCCATCACGCAGCGCGGCGGCGTGATCAAATGGGCGCCTACGCTCAACTGGCAGGACAGCACGGCCTACTACTGGCGCATCAGCCCGGATAGCACGGAGGCTGAGGTGGGGTATGCCTGGGAGAAGAGCTCTTTTACTTATATCGAGGGGAGCCCGGAGGGGTGGGGGCAGGGGGATTATTGGCAGTGGTTGGAGGGGGAAGAAAATAATATCGGTATTGATTCCACGAAGCGCAAATTCACTTTTGCAGAGGATTTTACAGACTTTAGAGTTCGCAATAAGGTTTTTGAAAATAGTTTCAGGCCTGAAGGCTTCATCAATGGTGTACGGTGGAGTGATTTTTTCCGATGGGAAGTAAATCAGTCAATCAATATTACTGTTTTCGATACGCTTGGCCGTATAATTTGGAATGAATTACCTGGGCAATATGGGAGCCTGAATACTACAGCTACTAAGGAAATTGCTTGCTTTCCATTTCCTGTGAATACTATAGCTCAGCGTCAAAATATCATTAACTTTTTAGATAGTATTGTCCCGACAGGTTCTCTAGTGTTCCTTTTTACCGCCATGAGAAACCCCAACCTAGACTTGAATGTACAAGAATGGGCAATGGATTCTATTCACACGGGAGGAAATAATATCTTCAATATACTTGAATCCGAGGGAGCTAATTTTATTCGATCTTTAGAAGAACAGATGGTTCCGTACCTCATTTGCTATAGGAAAGGAGAGGGTATTATCAGGGAAGAAATAGCTTCTTCATTAGAGGGTGTTATTGAATTCGAATATGCTATTAGAGGATATTGGGACCAAGGCAGCTTTACATCTCCATTGATAGGCCCTTCCAAAGAATGGGGAACGGCATTTTGGAGTGCTCAGGAAGAAAATGAAAATGACACCTTATTACTGAGTATGTTCGGGGTTGATACAATTGGTAATCAGAGGCTTATAAAGGATGAGATAGAGGCTTCAGAAATCGACCTCAGCGATATTAACCCTAAGGAATTTCCATATCTCCGGTTTCGTTTTTATGCCAAGGATCAAGTGGAAACAACTGCTCCTCAAGTGGAGTTCTGGCGAGTATGGTATAAAGGCATTCCTGACTTTGCCATCAACCCTTCCCTTTTTTACCGATTTGAATATGATACACTTCAGCAAGGGCAGGGCCTCAATATGGATCTGGCTATAGAGAATTTAACCTCTAATGACGCTGACAGCCTATTGATAAGTTATTCATTGCTAAACGAAAAAAATGACGAATCCCTTTTCTACTCTAGGAATAGGCCTATTCTAAAGGGAGATACGATCATTGCCTCTTTCAATTTGGATACTGAAAATTTATCAGGCCAGCACAAAATTATATTAAGGGTTAATCCGGATATGGATCAACCAGAGCGTTTTACCTTTAACAATTTGATGGTCAGCCAGTTTTTTGTTGAAAAGGATAGGCGTAACCCTATACTTAATGTTACTTTCGATGGTGTCCATATTGCAAATGGTGATTTGGTCTCTTCTAAACCGAAAATCATTATTCGATTGAAGGATGAAAACCCTTATTTGCCATTAATAGATACCAACACTATTCAGGCATCCGTACTTTTCCCAGATGGTAGTTTACACCCTGTAAAAATCGATGGTGAGGAGGCGGTATTCTATCCTGCAGAGTCAGCGGAGAATAATCAATCCCAGCTAGAATACCGCCCTCACTTTGAAGAAAATGGTACTTATGAACTGGTCGTACAGGCTCGTGATGCAACGGGAAATATTTCCGCCACCTTGGATTATCGGATTGCTTTTGAGGTGATAACAGAAAGGCTCATTTCCAATGTGTTGAATTACCCGAACCCCTTTTCAACTTCAACCCAGTTTGTTTATACTCTGACTGGGGATATTCCTCCGTCAGAATTCAAGATACAGATTATGACTGTTTCCGGAAGAGTAGTTCGGGAAATCACTGAAG
>CAYVVK010000695.1:0-2633 GCA_964454855.1 uncultured Phaeodactylibacter sp.
GCCCTACGGGCCCGCCTGGGCTGGCACTGGCCAGGTAGGCAGGGACACCAAGGCACAAAGAATACACTAAGATCTGTCGTGCTCGGGGCTCGCCTTCGGCTCGGTTTTTTGAATAGCCACTAAGGCACGAAGACACCAAGGGCCACCAAGGAGTTGGGAATCGCATCCGGCTCAAAGGTTTGGAAGCCACTAAGGCCTGTCGTGGGCGGAAACCTTAGTGCTCTTGGTGCCTTAGTGGCTATAAAAACTACCGATCCAGCGAAGCTGAGAGGTAGCCTAAAAACGCTTGTTCCATAAAACCCGGTGGTGTGCTAGCGGGCGACACCTCGGAGCAAGGGCCGGGGCAGGAGGCGTCACCCGAACAAAAACCTCAGTGGCGAAAAAATAATCTTTGTGGTGCTGCCCACCGCCCGGCAAGCGTAAAAGCCCTCACCAAACATGCACCTCCCACCCCCTGTTACACCACTATAACCACATGCATAGTAAACGATATGAACATATCCGAAAGCGAATACGAAAGAGTGATCATCGTGGGCGGCGGCTTTGCCGGCCTCGAGCTGGCCAAGGCCCTGCGCTACAAACCCTATCAGGTGCTGCTGCTCGACAAGAACAACCACTTCACCTTTCAGCCGCTGCTGTATCAGGTGGCGACGAGCGGGCTGGAGCCCAATTCCATCGCCTACCCGTTCCGGCGGGTCTTCCACCAGTCCAACAACATCCTGTTCCGGATGGCGGAGGTGGGCCGGGTGGACCCCGCTATGCAGGTGCTGCACACCAATATCGGAGAAGTGAATTACGACTATCTGGTAGTGGCCACCGGCACCAAACCCAATTTTTTCGGCCTCGACCCCTCCCGGCTGCTGCCCCTGAAATCCGTACCGCAGGCCCTGCAGATGCGCAACCGCGTGCTCAAGGAATTTGAACGGGCGCTGGTGGCCGACAATGAATTTGAAAAGGAGGCCCACACCAATTTCGTGGTCGTAGGCGGCGGCCCTACCGGCGTGGAACTGGCCGGCGCGCTGGGCGAGATGAAGAAGTTCGTGCTGCCCAAGGATTACCCGCAGCTCGACCTCTCCACCATGAACATCTTCCTGCTGGAGGGGGTGGACAGGCTGCTGCCCGCCATGTCGGAAAAAGCCTCCGAGCGTTCTAAGAAATACCTGGAGGAACTGGGCGTAAAGGTCCACCTCAACACTCTGGTGGAGGAATACGACGGGCGGCAGATCGAGGTGGATGGCGAAACCATTCCGGTGCGCAACCTCATCTGGACCGCCGGCGTGAAAGCTGCCCCCATCGACGGGCTGGAAGAGGCCCTGCAGGACAGCGGGCAACTGCTGGTGGATGAATACAACCGGGTGGACGGTTTTGACCACATCTTCGCCATCGGCGATGTGGCGCAGATGGCCTCTGAGGAAAACCCAAAGGGCTACCCCATGCTCGCCCCCGTGGCGCAGCAGCAGGGCCGCCAGCTGGCGCGCAACCTGATCCGCCGCTGGAAGAACAAGGAGATGGAGCCCTTTGAATATTTCGACAAGGGCACCATGGCCACCATCGGCCGCAACCGGGCGGTGGCCGACATCGGCAAAGTACGGCTGGGCGGCTTCATCGCCTGGCTGGCCTGGATGTTCGTCCACCTGATCACCCTGGTGGGTTTCCGCAACAAGCTGGTCGTGCTGGTCAACTGGGTGTACAACTATTTCACCTACGACAAGGCCCTGAGGCTCATCATCAAGCGCGGCGCCAATGAGGAGGAATTTTTCAATAAGAAAAAGAAAGAGGAAGCGGCAACTACCTGAGGACATACAAATGGACGAAGAAAAAATTTCAGTAATTTTCGGGAAAACACGCATGAACCATACTTTCCCATTGCTTGCCGCCTGCTGTGTGCTGCTTGTTTGCAGCTGTACGATACCCAGTGACAAACCACCTCCCGGAGAGGAGGAAGTATATCAGGTGCAGGACTCCCTGCGCCGGGAGCTGCTGCTACGCGTCAGCCACGCCAGGATGGAGATCAACCGGCAGGCGGAGATGATGAGCCGGCGGGCGTACAGCGCCGATAAGGCCACCGCCCGCTCCCTCAACCAGAAGATCGCCACCATCCGGCAGGCCTATGAAGAACTGGAGGAGAAAACAGCAGTATTGGAACAGGACAGCCTGATGGATCGCTGGATGGTGACGGAGCAGGAGGTTGACCTCATACTCGGTAAAGTTAGCCGGATTTTGCAGACGCCTTTGTGAGGTGTTGAGGTGTTTGCCGCGAGACGGCTACAGCCCGCCCCGCGGCTTAGTGTTGAGTGGGGAAGGAATCAAAAAACATGACGAACTTAAAATGATATGGAACAATTCTGGACAGACCTGGAGGAACAGATCTTTTCTTATTACGAAACGATAATCGCCCTGCTGCCCAAACTGGTGCTGAGTATTATTGTGCTCATAGCCTTCTGGTACCTGGCCAGCCGGATGAAGCGCTTTTCCCAACGGCGGCTTTTTGCACGTATGGACGACCCGCTGCTCGCCACTTTTCTGGCGCGCATCACAAAATTGTTGTTCATCCTGATCGGTTTTCTGGCCTTCCTGCAGATCGTCGGGCTGGGCAAGGCGTGTGAGATCGCGCAGGCCGAGATGGACAAAGA
>CAYVVK010000695.1:2643-3670 GCA_964454855.1 uncultured Phaeodactylibacter sp.
GCAAGGCCACCTCCTCCCTGTTGGCCGGCGCCGGCATTTCCGCCTTCATCATCGGTTTTGCATTCAAGGACATTGGCGAGAACTTCCTGGCCGGCATCCTCATGGCCTTCAAGCGGCCCTTCCGCATCGGAGATATTGTAGAGACGGTCAGCATCAAGGGCACCATCATCGGCCTGAGCCTGCGCGACACGCAGGTGAAGACCTTCGACGGCAAGGACGTGTATATTCCCAACGGGCAGATCCTCAAGAACCCCATCATCAATTACACCATTGATGGTTTTATGCGGCAGGAATTTACCATCGGCATTGATTACGGGTCGGATGTCGTCCGGGCCATGCAGATCATCCTGGCTACCCTGAACCGTATTCCAGGGATACTGAAGGAAGAAAAATCATCCAGTATTGTGATCGACAGCCTGGGCAGCAGCAGCCTCAACCTGTCGGTCTACTACTGGCTGGATACTTTCGACAAAGAGATCTCAGCCTTTGCCATAAAGAACGAAGCGGTGCGCCAGGTACTGGAAGCCCTTGCAGAAGCAGGCTTCTACCTGCCCGGCGACATCGTGGAACTCAAAAACTATAACGAATAAAAATTACAAACCGGATAATTATGCTACAGGTAATAGACCCCGCCACCGGCGCCCAGGTGCGCACCTACGAAGAGATGGACGACAAAACCATCACCGAAACCATTTTTAACGCCAACGCCACTTTTGCCGAATGGAGCAAAACGGATATGGCGCACCGCTCCAAACTCATGCGGAAGGCAGCGGAGGTACTCGAAGAAGAAAAAGAAGCCCTCGCCATGCTCATTACCCGCGAGATGGGAAAGCTGCTGCGCGACGCCCGCTCCGAAGTGGAGAAATGCGCCTGGGTGTGTCAGTACTACGCCCAGAACGCCGAACGCTTCCTCAGCGACGAATACATTGCTACAGACGCCACGAAGAGCTACGTCACCTTTCAGCCCCTGGGCGTCATCCTGGCCATCATGCCCTGGAACTTCCCCTTCTGGCAGGTCTTCCGGTTC
>CAYVVK010000696.1:0-3664 GCA_964454855.1 uncultured Phaeodactylibacter sp.
GGCCCTGGCGCAGGCGGCCCGGGTTTTCCGGGCCTTCGAGGCCGAACTGCCGGGCTTTGCCGACAGCTGCCTGACTGCGGCTGTGAGCGCCTGGCAGTGGGCACAGGCCCATCCCGATGTCCTCTATGAGCAGGACAGGTTGAACGAGCAGTTCGACCCGGATATCACAACGGGAGCCTATTCCGGCGATGAGCTGAAAGATGAGTTCCTTTGGGCAGCCACGGAGCTGTACCTCACCACCGGAGAGGAGCCCTATTTCCAGGCCACTGAACTTTTCCCTGCCGAAGGCATTCGGCTGCAAAACTGGAACGACGTAGGCACCATGGCCTACCTCAGCCTGCTGCGCCATGAAGAGCGCCTCGATACGGCCGCTGCCGAGAAAATGCCGGAACTCAAAGAGCGCTTTCTGGCCTTCGCCGATGAGCAGGCCCGCGGCCTGGAGCATCAGGCCTACCTCGCTCCCATGGAAACCGATGCCGAAAACTTTGTGTGGGGAAGCACCGCCGTTTGCGCCAATCAGGGCATGGTATTCATCTACGCCCATCGCCTCAGCGGGGAGCAGAAGTATCTCGATTTTGCCCTCGCCAACCTGGATTACCTGCTGGGCCGCAATCCCACCGGCTATTCTTTCCTCACGGGCTACGGGAACAAGACGCCCATGCACCCGCACCACCGCCTTTCGGCCTCCGATGACGTGGAGCAGCCGGTACCCGGCCTGCTGGTGGGCGGCCCCAACCCGGGCCAGCAGGACCAGTGCCCGGGCTACCCCAGTAAAATTCCCGATGAGAGCTATATAGACAACGAATGCTCCTACGCTTCCAATGAGATCGCCATCAACTGGAATGCGCCCTTTGTTTATCTGGCCTTCGCTATGGAGATATTGAGGTGAGAAAAGCGTAAGCCATTGTTTAGCCACCTAAAAAAACAGAATAGATGAAACGCAAATCCATTTTCACCATTTTCACTTTATGCCTTATGAGTTTTTCTGCTACATCCCAAAACCCGCTCGGTATTTTTGAGCACAGTAAAGACATAGGTCCGGTGCGCCATGAGGGCTCCACGGCTTACGATCCTGAAACCCAGGAGTACCGCATCTCCGGTGCGGGCGCCAACATCTGGTCTTCGAAAGATGAATTCCACTACGCTTATAAAGCCCTGAAAGGGGATTTTATCCTGCGTGCCCGCGGAGAATGGCTTGGAGAGGGCGAGGACCCTCACCGCAAGTTCGGGTGGATGGTGCGTACCGGTACGGATACCGATGCCGCCATGGCCTCGGCAGCCGTTCATGGCGATGGCCTGGCGGCTTTTCAGTACCGCAGAAAGGCAGGTGGGGAAGTGGAGGAAATAAGGTCGCCGGTAGAAATGCCTGATGTCATCCAGCTGGAACGCCGCGGAGGAAGCTTCCTGTTCAGCGTCGCCAAATTTGGAGACCCTTTCTGGACGGTGGAGGTGCCGGCCTTCGATTTTCCGGAAGAGCTGCTGGCGGGCTTGTTTGTCTGCGCGCACCATGCCGAGGTGGTGGAAAGCGCGGCTTTCGATAATGTGCGCATTGTGATACCGCCGCCCGAAGGCTTTCAGGCCTATCAGGAATACATCGGCAGCCACATCGAGATCATGGACATGGAAAACTACCGCCGCAGGATCATACATTCCGCACCAAACTCCCTGCAGGCGCCCAACTGGACAACTGACGGGAAAGCCCTGATCTACAACAGCGAGGGCCTGCTGTACCGCCTGGATCTGGCCTCCGGAGAAACGGAGGTGATCAACACTGATTCCGTCAATGAGAACAACAACGACCACGTGCTGTCTTTCGACGGGAAAATGCTGGGCATCAGCAGTTCCAGCGGTGAAGAGGAATACGGCTCGCTGATCTATACGGTGCCTGTAGGTGGTGGTGTGCCGAAGCGCATTACTCCCCTCGGCCCGAGCTATCTGCATGGCTGGTCGCCGGACGGCAAATGGCTTACCTACACGGCCCGGCGTAATGGGGCGTATGATATTTACAAAATACCGTCAGACGGCAGTGGCCCGGAAATACAACTGACCGATCAGCCTACCCTCGATGACGGCTCGGAATACAGCCCGGATGGACAATACATCTACTTCAATTCCGCCCGCACCGGCTCCATGGAGCTCTGGCGTATGAAACCCGATGGCAGCAGCCAGGAGCAGCTCACCGATGATGATCTTCAAAACTGGTTTCCACATATTTCTCTCGACGGCAGGCAGATCGTTTTCTTATCTTACCGTCCGGAGGTGCCGGCACAGGATCATCCGTTCTACAAGCAGGCCTATCTCCGGCAGATGCCGGCAGAGGGTGGGCGCCCCCGGGTGATCGCCTACCTCTTCGGCGGGCAGGGCACCATCAATGTGCCGAGCTGGTCGCCGGATGGGAAGTATATTGCCTTTGTAAGCAATTCGGTGGTGGAGTAGGAGGGGCTCATATTGCTTCGTTAGCGAGATCTGGAGTGCGTTGTTTTTAGGCGTTCGGCACGGATGGTTACATTGTTGTTGCCTTGGCTGTATCAGTATACCTATCCTGCTTCTTAAGCAAGGCTAGAAACGCTTTATATCGGGCTTCAGGGACAGATTGTTACATTGTTCCTTCCCCAGGCCCCCAATTTTTTTTTGAAATTCAAACCCTAGCTTGAGATGAAAACCCTATATGCACTGATCATTTTTCTACCAGTCCTGGCCCTCGCCTGCTCTCCAACTGAAAAGCAGGCAGATGATTGCCCCACGGCTCAGGCCTACGAAGAGCGGCTTAAATCGGTGGTGAACGATTATAAAGATAAAGGCCTGGCATTGGTGGCCATTTCGCCCAACAGCCCGCTGGCCCTGCTATACTAAGAGCTGGGCTATTCCGGCCTGGATGATGATTACGTGGCGATAAGTACGCGCTGATCGAGGCGGTTGATCCGGATTGGAATGGAGCGCTGCCCTATACCGTACTGGTAGAACCCCGTGGTGAGGTAGTTTGGAAGCATCAGGGCACGGCGGATTTTCTGGAGCTGAAGCAGGCTATTGTGGAGCATGAGATGATGGGGAGATACTATTAAAGAAAATTAGATGCCAGATATTAGACGCCAGAATTCAGACCTTAATAAAATACAAAAATAATGTTGAAAAAAAACCTCTTCCTCCTTCTGTTTTCGTTTCCCCTGCTGCTCTCCGCTCAGGCCACCATAACAGGCTTCAACCACCTGGCCTTGTCGGTAAGCGATATCGAGGCCAGCACGGTTTTTTACCGCGACATTCTCGGCCTGGAGCCCATCGAGGTGCCGGATGACTTAAAGGCCATCCGCTCCTGGTTCAAATTTGGCGGCGGCCAGGACCTGCACCTGCTGGCCGGCAGAACGGATCCAGTGACGAACAACGGCCGCAATTCGGGCCACTTTGCCCTCACCATTTCGGATGCCGATGCGCTGGAAGCTGTTCTGATTGAAAGCGGCATAGATTACCACCGCCAGCAACGCTTCGACGGCGCCTGGCAGATCTACATCTCCGACCCCGATGGGTATGTGATCGAGCTGAATGAGCCGCCTCCGGTTAAAGAGTGAGGAAATAAAGCGGTGTGCTCGAGCAAAAAAGTACATGGGGTTTCCTGGAGATCTTTACCGCAAAGATACGAAGGGCGCTAAGAGGAGAAGGCTTTTTCATT
>CAYVVK010000697.1:0-3663 GCA_964454855.1 uncultured Phaeodactylibacter sp.
GGGAGCCCGTTTTCCTGCCCGTTTCCCTGGGGGAAAGCGGGGGGGCTGAACAGCACCAGGAGCGCACAGGTGACTGAGATTATTTTCATCATACTTTTATGGGCTTTGCCCAAATTTAAGCAATTTGGGCTGCCGAATTCAAGGAAAAAACGATATCCTGAATGGAGACAGATATTGCCATAACCCTGGCGATAATCGCTATGGCTCTGATACTTTTCATTTCCGAATGGCTGGCCATCGATACGGTTTCCATTTTGGTGATGCTGGCTTTTATGGTAGTGGGTATCCTCAGCCCGGAGGAAGGCTTCCGGGGGTTTACCAATCCCGCCACCCTGACCGTAGGCGCCATGTTTGTCATCAGTTCCGCCATTTTTAAGACCGGCGCCCTAAATCCGGTGAAAGATCTGCTGAAGAATGCGCAGGAGCGTGGGTATTTTTTTCTGCTGCTCGTGCTCATGCTGGTGACGAGCTTGCTGTCGGCCACCATCAACAATACGGCCGTGGTGGCGCTGCTCATTCCCGTTCTGCTGGAGTTGAGCCACCGCAGGGAGGTGAGTGCCTCCCGGCTTCTGATGCCTTTGTCATTCGCCGGCATCCTTGGTGGGGTGTGCACTCTGATCGGCACTTCAACCAATATGCTGGCCAGCGGAATTGCCGAGAGCCGGGGCCTGAAGCCCATCGGAATGTTTGAAATGACACTGCCGGGCCTGTGTTTTTTGCTGGCAGGCCTGGCCTATATGCTACTGGCCGGGCCATTGCTGCTGCCCAGGCGGGATATGGGAGATTCGCTGGAGGACATCTACGGCCTGGGGCAATTCATTACCAAGATCCGCATCCTGCCCGCTTCGCCGATCAGCGGGGTACAGCTCGGGGAGTCGGCCCTGGCAAAAAGCGGCCAACTGGAGGTACTGCAAATAGCAAAGGAAAACGGGCAGAAGCTGAAACCCGCTCTGGAAACCACCCTGCAGGCCAATGACATAATCACCGTGCTTGCCCGGCCGGAAAACCTACGGGAGATCGCCGCCAGTGAAGGTTTTGAGCTGGTCATGTACGAATCCCTGGATGTTCCTGAAGACATGAAAGAGACCCGCGTTTTCGAGGCGCTCATCGCGCCCGAATCGCAGTTTGCCGGAAAGCTCTTCTCCGAGATCCCTCTGGGCATTATCTCGGAAACCGCTTCCGTACTGGGCATTCGCAGCCGGCGTAAACTCATGACCCGCAGCCTGGATGAAGTGCGGCTGCGGGCAGGAGATATTCTGCTGGTACAGGCCAATCCCGAAGATATGCGCCATTTTCACCAGAGTGAGGACCTGCTGGTCATCACCCAACTGCCGGAGATGGAAGAAGACAGCAGCCCCAAGATGTGGCTCGCCATACTCACCCTGCTGGGCGTCGTTGGCGCTGCCGCCCTGGGCCTGGCGCCCATCGTGCTGGCCGCCAGTATAGGAGCTGCCCTGTTGGTTATACTGAAGGCCATCCGCCCACAGCAGGCCTATGAGGCCATCGACTGGAAGGTGATTTTCATGCTGGCCGGGGTGTTGTCCATGGGAACAGCCCTGGAAAAGACCGGAGCGGATGGCCTGCTGGCGGACGTCATTACCGGGCAGCTGGCGCAGTACGGGCCTCGGTTTGTCCTTTCGGCCTTCTTTATCATTACGCTGCTGGTGTCCAATGTCATGTCCAATAATGCTTCGGTGGCCCTTATGGCACCTATTGCCATCACCGTCGCTGCCGAGCTGGGGGTCGAACACCGGCCCTTTCTGCTGGCGGTAACCTTTGCTGCTTCACTGAGCTTTATGATGCCCATGGGCTATCAGACCAATACCATGATCTACACCCCCGGCAGCTATAAGGTCAGGGATTACCTGAGGGTGGGAGGGCCATTGACCCTGCTGTTCTGGGTGCTGGCCACGCTGATACTTCCCTGGTTCTTCCCCTTCTAGTGCCGCAGGCACTAGTGCAGTCGGCAGTAAATAGTTGACAGTCGGCAGTCGAAATAATCAGCGGGTTATCAATTTATTATAACACCAACTACCTGTCAATTAATTAACTCCCAAAGCACTAGTCCGTATTGCGGCTGATGCGGCGGTGTACGCCCAGGTACTCATCGTCCTCCTCGCCGTCGCCATCCCAGTCGAGCAGGGTGCGGAATTCCGCCAGGCCGTTCTCCCGGAGGGTGACGGTGTACTGATAGGTGGCGTTGGGTTCGATCAGCATCAGGGTGTCGCCGAAGGTATTCCAAAGGCCGCGGGTAGTGTTCAGTATACTGTCGTTGGTGGCGATGAATTCCTGGCGGTACTTCTTGTCCGGAGAGAAATAAAGCTTAATGGGGCGGGTGCCGAGCCGTCGAATCCAGTCTTCTTCCTTCACCTCGAAAACGTAAGTAGAGTCTTTGTTATCGGCGGTATTGACCTGAACCCTTACCGATACGGATTCCCAGGTGCCGGGCAGGTGTTCTTCCGTGCTTTGGGGCTTGGCCGGCCGTTCTTCTTTCGCCTGATCGTTGTCGTTACTGCAGGCGGCGAGCAGCAGGGCGGCCCCCGCCAGCGTGGATAGTAGCTTTCTGTTCATGAGTATGATTTTGTCTGACTTCTTTTTGAAACCTGGAACATGAGCCCTCCCGAATTTTCTATAGAACACGCCTGCCTGTCCGCCCGCCTGGGCCGTAGCCGCCAGGCATAGGCAGGGATGACGCGGATTTGGCAGGATACCGCCGAATAGCCTCACTTGAAGCCTATCCGCGAAAACCCGCGTCATCTGCGTTCCATCCTGCGTGCAGAAAAAAATTTAGGATGGCTCCTGTTTTACGTCAGGGGCTGCCCATGGCCAACAAGCACAGCCCTATTTTTTCTTCACTTCCCCGGAACCGGCAATACTTTTCGTGATTTCCGGGGAACCGGTATAATACACATCTCCCGAACCGGCGATGCTGACATCCAGTTTTTCGGATACGTCGAGCTCACAACTGCCCGAGCCGGCGATGCTGATCTCTGCCCTCTGCAGGCTCAGTTTGGCGGCATTGACATTACCAGAGCCCATGATGCTGATCTGCATATTATCTGCGGAGCCGCTGAGTTCCACGTCTCCCGAACCGGCGATATTGGCTTCAATGGAGCGGGCTTCCGCCTCCAGTTTTATATCCCCCGAACCGGCAATATTGAGTTCCAGGGTATTGATCCCTCCGAAGGCCGTTTCGCCAGTTACATCGCCGGAGCCGGCCAGGCTGATGCCTTCCAGTTCGGGCAGGGTGATGTAAAACTTCAGGGTTTCATAGCTGCTGACCGATTTCTTGAAGCCGATCTCCAGGCCGTCTCCGCTGGTTTCCACTTCCAGCACATCGAGGATGTTCTCATGGGATTCTACCTTTACGGCATACTCTTCTCCCTGGCTGAGGTAATAATCACCGGAACCGTCTAGTTTCAGGGCTTTGAAGCCTTCCACATCGTAGGTGCGGCTCATGGCCGGCCCTTCGCCCTTGATGCCCGATCCGAAAAAGTCTCCGTCGTAATCGGTAATGCAGGAAGAAGCCAACAGGCTGATCAGCGTAAAAAGAATGAGGTTTCTCATGATCTTGAGTTTTGTTAATCTCTCCAACGGATGAATTATTAGGTGGTGTATTAAATGCGTTGATTAGGCTGCAACCGCATCGGAAAATTTGCCGTG
>CAYVVK010000698.1:0-3658 GCA_964454855.1 uncultured Phaeodactylibacter sp.
GGTACAAACGGTTTTTGTAAGGGCTAAGCTAAAAAATGCCTTGATGTCAGACAACTTGAACTTGGCTGGCCTCTTTATTTGGGTTTGTTCCATTTCCAAAAAACACCTATTTTTGGATAAAATGCGGATAAATAATGGATAAAAAGCTCAGATTCGAATTTTCCACAACCCAGAAAATAATCAACAAAATAGGATTCATTGATTCCTTTAAAGGAAAATGGTTGGCTATTGAAAAAGAAGAAAATCGATATCTGAAAGAGCTCCGGAAAATTGCAACCATTCAAAGCATCGGGTCTTCAACGAGAATTGAAGGAGCTACACTAACGAATGAAGAAGTAGAAACTTTATTGGCAAATATCAAAATTAATAAACTGGAGACCAGAGATGAACAAGAAGTATTTGGTTATTACGAAGCATTGGAAATCATCCTGGAAAACTATGCTGAAATAAGCCTAACCGAATCCAATATCTTCAACCTGCATAATCTGCTCCTGAAATACAGTGGCAAAGACCAGGCTCATAAGGGAAGTTATAAACAGTTGTCAAATAAAGTAGTAGCCACTTATCCGGGAGGTGAACAGCGGATAATTTTCAATACAACCGAACCCTATCTTGTCAAAAAGGAGATGGACGACCTGATTGCCTGGACTAATGGCAAGCTTCAGGCAAATGAAATTCATCCATTGATCATTATTGGGGCTTTTGTCTATGAGTTTTTATCCATCCACCCATTTCAGGATGGCAATGGGCGATTATCAAGATTGCTTACTACCCTGCTGCTTCTGAAAAACGGTTATCCATTCATACAATATGTATCTTTTGAAAACCGAATTGAAAAAGAAAAACAACGCTATTATCAGGTTTTGATGGATGCTCAACAGCATCGTTACTCCGAAAAGGAAATCATTGATAAATGGATGATCTTCTTCCTGGAAAGCCTGGAAGTATTAATTCAGAAACTGGAAGAGAAATATTCCCGATACAAAAGCAAAGGGCCGTATCTCAATGAAAGACAAAGAGTTGTCATGGATTTCATTAAAAAAAATGAACCCGTAAAAACAAGCGATGTAGCGGAATTCATGAAACAAGAATCCATTCACACCATCAAAAAAGATATGCTTTATCTACACCGTGAGGGCGTGATCGAAAAAGTAGGCAAAGGTAAGGCTACCATCTATCTGGTAAAAGAAAGCTCATCAGAAGAAGAATAAAAGGACTATTGACAATAATGTCGCGCTTGCCAATCCTGTAAACCCATGCCTGCCTGTGAGGTACAGCCGAGGCCGCCTGTTATGCCGCAGGCCGGCTAATGTCATAATGGCATCGTATCGTCACGTTTCGGCAGGATGCCGAAGCGGCTTTACTGCTCCTCCCGCAGCGCCCGCGCCGGCAGCGCACTGGCCACCCGCAGCGTCATCAGGCTGACGGCCAGGCTGGAGATGGCGAGCGTGATGATGCCCGCCAGCACAAAGACCAGGGGGTTGATCGCGATGCGGTAGGCGAAGGTAGACAGCCAGTTGGCTAGGCCGAGGTAAGCCAGTGGCGCCGCGATGGCCAGTGCGATCAGTAGTAGCCACAGATACTCGCGGTTGAAGCGCCGGATGATGTCCAGGCTGGAGGCGCCGAGGATCTTGCGGTAGCCGTAGTTCTCGCTCTGCGCCAGTATGGACAGGACCAGTGGTTTGGTGGAGGCGGCTACGAGTGCTTTGCTTGCCATGGGTTAGCGGGGAGATACCGATATGCCATCCCTACGGGATGTGGGCATGACTGCTTTCACAGGCAAAGTGCTACCAGTATGCTATCTCTATCTATAGGATTGGGCCTTGAATTGTGGCTTTCCCCAAGCTTTGCAACTTTTCTCTCGGTAGAAAAAAGATCTCGGCTTGGTGGGCATGCCGTAGGCATGTAATAGAATATCTGGCAACCCGTCTAAGGCTGGACACTGTTGATAGTCAAAGAGTTGCGGATTGCCTTAAGCCATTCCGACTTCCGACTTTGTCCAGCGCTAGATTGGTAGCCGAATATCTTACCACCTTTTCAGCCCCAGCAGTTTTCCGCCCAGTTCTGTCAATTCCGCCCGCTCATACCGGGTTTGTTCCCAGCGGCGCGGGTCGCCGGGAAAGGCATAGCCTTCAGGAGCTACTCTGTCTTTCCAGGAGTTGATGCGCCATTGCCGGAGGGGCTCATTGTCTTCTTCGGCGGGCATCATGGAGATGTACTGGGCGATGCGCACCTTGTCTTTTGAATGGTTGGGGCGGATGCCATGAGGCAGCAGGCTGTTGAAGATCAGCAGGTCGCCGCTTTCCAGGCCCACTTTGACGATCTTGTCTTCCAGTCCGCTGATGTCCGGTTGGAAAGGGTCGCGATCTTCGGGCTGTGTTTTTTTCCAGCTGTCGTAGTTGCGGAACAGCCAGGGGATGCACTGAAAGCCGCCCATGCGTTCGTCCGTCTGATCGGAGAGTGCGAGTACGCCCTGTACGTTCTGCGGCCGGGTTTCCGGGTCGTAATCCCAGTGGATGAAACCCTTGTATTCGAAGCCGGGGCGGATGGGGAAGTTGAGGTTGGCGCGGTCTATGGTTACCCAGAGTTCTTCTGTACCCCATATATCCACGAAGGCTTCGTACACCCGCGGGGCCTGCCGGTTATTCCAGAGGTGTTGATGGTTGTACACTTCCACCATACCGGTGCCCACCAGTTCCTTCATCTGCATTTCCGCCCGGGGAGCGGTGTACCAGCTTTCCGGGCTACTGGGGTCTTTCTCTTCAAATTCCCAGAGGAAATTTGCCGTGGCTCTGGCCTGCGCTTCGGGCACCGCCTTTTTAATGATGACGTAACCATTGTGTTGCCAGAAGGCCCAGTCTTCTTCGCTCAGTATTCGCAGGGCTTCGCCATTGGGGCGATCGTTCAGTTTTTTCCTGCTGCTTTTGGCGGTGGAGGGGTTGCCGGGAATGTCTTTGTGGGCATTATCGGAGGTCATGTTGTGGCCGGTGTTTTTCATGGTGCAGGGTTTTCAGTGAATTTAAAAAAAAGTTCCCATTTTTTTTGGAGAAGAGGCCTGCTGGAAGAAGTATGGGAACCCGCGGGAGAAGTCCTGGAGCAGGGGAAAATGGGAAAAGGCATAAGGACATGCTGTAGTATCAGCCAAACCTCACATTTTTTTAGTAACTCGTCTCATCCAGTTTCACCTTACCCCGGAACGTCCAGAATACAAAAGCCGTATAGCTCAGCACCAGCGGCGCTCCAATAGCCGCGAAGGTCAGCATGATGCCCAGAGATTTATCGGAGGAAGCCGCATTGTATATGGTGATGCTGTACGCCTTGTCCAGGGTGGAAAGGATGAGCACCGGGTAAAGCTCTATGGCCACCACGAGGAGCAGGAAGGCCATAGTCAGGCCGGAAAAGAAAAAGGCCTGGGCGAATTTGCGCTTGGAGATCAGCCTCGGGATGTTTGCGATGCTGAGAAAGGCAAGTAAGGGAACGACAAATAACCAGGGCAGGTCCTTGAAGCGGTCGGACAAGTGCGGGATGAACACCAGGGTATAAAGGGTCAGAACGGCAAAACTGATAATGAAAAAGATCATCGCCCGCCTGGCCAGAATGGTGAGCTTGGCGTACAACCGCCCTTCGGTCTTCATCAGCAGGTAGAGGGAGCCGTGGG
>CAYVVK010000699.1:0-3656 GCA_964454855.1 uncultured Phaeodactylibacter sp.
GAATTGAGCTTCGCCGCCCCCCCATGAAACGGCGGCCCGCCCATCGGAGGATAGTTTCAGGTGCTCCAGCGGGCGCTCTATGGTATCTATTGCGACTAAAGTGCCCGGCTTTTCTGCTGCTTCCTCCGGGCGGCTCACCATCCGCATCTGAATATGGGAAACCTCATTGGGGAAATTATAGAGAAAAGCCTGTGAGGCGTAGTAGAGGGCATTGTCTGTTTCCCCTTTTTCCATTTCCTCGTCGGCCAGCGTCAGGTACTGATAGGCGCTTAGAGAGCGTTCCCGTTCCCATATGCCGGCCAGGTTGCGCAGGCCCCAGAACACCACCATACCCACCAGGATGCCCAGGCCCACCATCACCAGGCGGCTGCTCTGCTTTTTCCTGACTACTTTATTTTGAATTGTCCGGTTGTGTTCCACCAGCTGCTTTTCCTTTTCGTTCCACTGGCGCATACCTATTTTGCCTTCTTCAATAATACGCATATCGGCAGGTTCCAGGCGCAGGGGGTCCGAGTCATCCGCTTTGGCGGCGGCCAGGTTTTCAATTTTCTTTCCCAGGGTATGGAACCGCTCGCCAAGGGGGAGCCTGGACTCTGCAGCGGCTGAGCCCGGAGCAGTAACCGCCCGGATCTCTTCCAATACAGACAGGCGCTGTTTTTTCCGCTCGTTCGGCTGATCCGCCAGAAAATGGATCTTGCTTTCCAGGATGCGGGCTGCCCGTTGCCCGGGGAGCTCGGAGGAGGCGAAAGCTTTACGGACGTAAGGCGCCAGCGTATCATGCGCCAGGCGGGTAGAACCAGTGCTTACGCGTAATAAGAGCCTCAGGTCAACCAGCTTATCAAGCAAGGCCTTGAGCTCTTTCTTGCTGGCTCTTTCTTGCTGGCCGTCTTCCCTGCCGAGGTAATTGTCATAGAGGTCCCGAGGATGGCATTGGGTAGCCGTGCCCATCTCAGTGGTGTGGAACAGAAGCAGGTCCAGGGCCAGGCCAGCCCGCACATAGGGGGTAAGCGCACCCTCTTCTTTCCACAATTTCCGCATCTGCTGCTGGAAGAATTTTTCCAGCTTGCCTTCGCCTTCCCTTTTGATCTTTTTATACTTCTCGTAGGTGAATTCGCGGCCCTTGTCCTTCGTTTTTTCTATATCCCACAATTCGGAGAGCTGGATCTGCAGGATGGGCGCGATGGCCGAGTACTTATCTTCCATCAGGTCTTCGGCGATGCTGGCCGGCAGAGATTGGCCATCGGCATCGAACTCCCGGACAGCCACCCTGTATTTCTGCCTCAGCCTTTCGGTACTTTGAATACCCATGGCCACCTCCCGGATGCCTTGTTCATCCAGCGGCTTGAGAAATACGTCCTCCCAGGTCAGCCCAAAGCGCTGGCAGTGAGACCGTATTTCCGGATGGTATTCCTTGCGAAAGCTCAGGATCACTTTCACATCGGTGCGGAACCGGGGGTTCAGGATGACCGGGGAGAGCGCCTCCAGCAGCTCCGTCCACTCTTGTTGGATGCTGCTGCCGGTTTCTTTCATGGGCCGGGTATAGGCTTCTTCCGCCTGGTCGAGTAAAACCACCAGTTTGGGAACCTGATAAAAGGGGTTCGCCGATTGGGCCGGCTGTTCGCCGGGCGGAGCGATGGTGGCCAGGTGCGTTTCCACCAGTTGCTTTACCTCCCATGTCATCAGGGTTTCTGCCGATTCGGAGGTATAGGGCTTCAAGGCTTTAGCAAGCGCTTCTTTGAGCGTACCCAGCAAGCCTTTTTCGGGAATCCGCCGGCAGGAGGCTATGCGGTTGCCCAGGTGGGCGCTTCGGGCTTTGAGCCGCGGGAACAGCCCTGCCTCGAGCACCGATGATTTTCCTACCCCCGACTGCCCGTAAAACAGGATGAGTGGCGTACGCTGCCTGGAGATCAGTAAACTGAATAGCTGGCGGATCTCCCGGCCGCGGCCGAAGAATACTTCTGCATCTTCCTCACCGTATCGCTCCAGGTAGCGGAAAGGGTCTTCAGGAAGCTTTTCCAGAGGCACTTCCTCCGGAACGGGCAGCCCAAAGAGAGGGTTTTTGGCCTCGCTGCCCAGGTTCCAGTCAAACGAATGGGTATGTAGATCCCAGGATAGTTCCTTTCCCTGGCTCAATATCAGAGCGGTGGGGTCTATCCCTCGCTTTCCCCCGGCGAGCTGAACCCCCGGCTTGGCCTGAATGATGGAAAGGGCGTCGTTCCAGGCGTGTTCCAAAGAGACTCCCTGAGCCAGGCTGCGGTAGAAACGGTGGGCAAAGTCCTTGGCCAGCTCGTCGCCGACCGGGCAGTTGGTGCCGATCACAGCGGGAATGCCCATATCATAGATCTCTTTGGCCTGCTGGTGGGTCTCGCATCCGTTGAGAAAGATGAGCTTCAGGTTTGATTGTTGGCGAAAAAAAGCGATCAGCCCCCCCGCGTTGGCCACCTCGGTTTTTTCCTCCTCAGCACTTTGCAGGAGGAGTTGATACCCGTCGGCGTGGCCGCCAAAATGAAAAGCGGCGATCCGGCCCTGGTATTCATTAAATACATCGTAGATCTCCTGGATGTTGGCCTTTCTGCCTTCCAGTACTATCAGTTCGCATATAGGTTCTTCCAGCCTTTTGTTGGCCTCGGCGATGGCCTGCTCGATAGATTCCCTTTCGGCCGTTAGCCCTTTCAGGTATCTTTCATTACTGGTGCCGTCAGTGTTCTTCTTTGTTTCATTGGAGAAGGCCAGGAGGATAATGGGTAAGCCGTTAGTGGAACTCATATTTGTATTCGTTTGAGTGTAAGCTGGTACAAGGCTTATTTGGCTACCCATCAGGAGGTAACCATCGGCAAAGCAAAAAAATGCTAAGCTTCTCAAGTTAAGGAAAAATCAAGAAGAATCGCCATACACCGGCTACTCTACACCTCCTCAAACTCCGGGCAATCCACCCGCAGATCCGCCTCCTGCAGCGGCATCTTCAGCAGCTTACAGAAATAGCCTGCTTTTCCCTGTTCAAAAAAGCGGCACCTCAGGCAGCTGCGTTGTATGCTGATGAAGCCCAGCTTTTGCAACTGAGCGATCAGTTGCAGCAGATCGCGGTAGAAAGTGCTTTTGCGCTTCTCGCTCCAGCTGTCAAATGCCGGGATCATCCCGTTGGCAAAGGACGCGGTTTGCTCCGCGAGTTCTTTGCCTCCGGCTGTCAGATGGATGGTGTAGCTGCGGGTATCGGCCGGTTCGGTTTCTTTGCGGATCAGTTTTTTTTTCAGCAGGGTGCGCACCGCTTCGCTGATGGTGGGTTTAGACAGGTTGAACTCCTGCGCCAGATAGGAGACTTTGCATTGCTCTGCTGCGTGGAAATTGAGAAAGATCAGCAGTTGGATCTGCAAAGGGCTTAGGCCGTGCTCCTTACCGGCTTCCCAGAGCGATACCCGAAACACCTCGGCGACGCGCTCCAGCGCCACTACGATCTTGGCATCGATGCTACCGGCCTGAGCCTGCGGGTCAAATACTGATCTTTCCATAAGCTCCTAGCAGGATTTGGGTACTACCTCCCCATCGAGGCTGATGATGCGGTCCATACGGATGGCTTCGCCGGAGGACAGGATGAGGAATTCCTCGCCGGCCTTCGTCAGGGTGTCCTTGAGCCGGGTCTCCACGGTATGTTCCTGCCC
>CAYVVK010000700.1:0-3644 GCA_964454855.1 uncultured Phaeodactylibacter sp.
AGGTGCTCAAGGTGCCGTCGCCCAAACACTGGATCAACGGCAAACTGAAGATCGGGCAACTGACGGACATCAACCTGGAAGACCTGCTCAACCGTCCTCCCATCAAGCTGGACGAAGATATCATCTGGGAATCCATTCGCGGAAAGACCGTTATGGTAACGGGATGCGCCGGCTCTATCGGCAGTGAGATCGTCCGGCAGCTATTGCGTTTCAGCCCGCAGAAGATCATCGGGCTGGACCAGGCCGAAACTCCCCTGGCACAGATCAACCTCTCACTCAAGAAACACGTCGCCGAAGGCGTTTTCCAAACCCTGATCTGTGATGTCAAGGAATACGATAAACTCTACCGCATATTCCGGGAATACCGGCCCGATTACGTTTTCCACGCTGCCGCCTACAAGCACGTACCGGTTATGGAGGATCATCCCGACGAGGCCATCAAGACAAATGTGCTGGGCACCAAGAACATGGCGGACCTCTCCGCAGAGTTCAACGTCAAGAAATTTGTCCTGATCTCTACCGATAAGGTAGTCAACCCCGCCAACGTCATGGGCGCTTCCAAAAGGATCGCCGAGATCTATACGCAATCTTATAACTTTGTGCCCGGTAACGGCACGCAGTTCATCACCACGCGTTTCGGTAACGTCCTGGGGTCTAACGGCTCGGTCGTTCCCATCTTCAAGGCGCAGATAGAACGCCAGCAGCCGGTGACGGTTACCCATCCGGATATCGTGCGTTTCTTTATGACCATTCCGGAGGCCTGCCAGCTGGTGCTGGAAGCCGGTTGCCTGGGCAGGGGAGGAGAGATCTTCGTCTTTGATATGGGCAAGCCGGTGCGCATCCTCGATATGGCGAAAAAAATGATACAGATGGCGGGCCTCACGCCGGGTAAGGATATCGAGATCCGATTCACGGGCCTGCGCCCCGGCGAGAAGATCTATGAAGAATTGTTGGCGGATGGAGAGGGCCTGATCCCGACTCACCACCCGAAGATCAAAAAAGCGGCTGTGAAACCCTGCGATTTCTATGAGGTCAGCAAGCAGGTCAGCGTACTTGTCGATAAAGTATATGCCGGGCAGTCCAGCCAGGAACTGGTGGCGCAGATGAAGGTGATCGTGCCTGAATTTGCCAGTAAAAACTCCGTGTTCTCTGCACTGGATAAAAGCTGAACGGCCTTATCCATTGGCGTAAATTAAAATATTTCAATACCAAGATCGATGAAAATTTTATTCGTACTGAAAGCCGCCTTCAACCCCAACGATGGCGGAGTACAAAGGACCACCTATAAACTCGGGAAAGATTTCACGCGGAAGGGCCTGGAGGTATCTTATTTTTCTCTGGCTACTTCCGGCCATATAGATCCGGAATACGGCAGCTTGTTTTGGGCGAAACAGGAAGGAGGAGAAAATTCGGCGGAGAACCTGAACTACCTGGAAAAGGTGGCCGCCCAGCTGAAACCGGATATCGTGATCAACCAGAACCCCTACCTGCGGCCACTGAGGCGGGCCCTTTATGAGCAAAAGGTGGTGCATGGATACCGCCTGCTCTCCTGCCTGCGGAATTCGTTGTTCAGCTTCAAAGACAATGCTTCTGACATCGTCCGCCAACAGGTAGGGCCGGCCCTGCACCGGGTGGTGGACAACTCCCTGGGCATGTCTGTCATTCAGAAATTCCACTGGGCCAAGCACCGCCGGAGCCTGAAAGATATCCTGGATTGTAGCGATTACTTCATACTTCTTGCTCCTCCCAATAAAAAGGAGCTGGAACATTTTGTAGGAGATTACAAAAGTGAAAAAGTACTCTCCATACCCAATTCCATTCCTGTGGTACATGAAGTTCCCCCCGGCCTGAAGAAAACCATGGTGCACGTAGGAAGGCTGGATGTCTATCAAAAGCGGTCGGACCTCCTGTTGAAAGTATGGGCTGCAGTGCACCGCGCCCTGCCGGAATGGAATTTAGTGATCGTTGGCGATGGCCCCTACAAGGAAAAGATCGACAGCGATATAGAAGAGCAACGCCTTCCCAGGGTAGAAACGGTAGGCAGGAGAGATCCAAATCCTTTCTATAGTGATGCTTCCATATTCATCATGACCTCTGCTTTCGAGGGTTTCCCCAATGTGATCATGGAAGCACAGAGCCACAGCCTTGTGCCCGTCGCTTTCAATAGTTATATGGCGCTTCCCTGGATCGTCAATGATGGAAAAGATGCTCTTCTCGCGGAGCCTTTCGACATACCGTCCTTTGCGGAAAAGGTGGTAGGCCTGGCCAAAAACCCGGAAAGGCTCAAGAAAATGTCACAAAACGCCAACCAGAACGCCAGGCGTTTTCTCACTGATGAGGTGGGGAACATGTGGCTTCGCTTTTTTAATGAAATAGTGCCCGAACGCATCAGCGTGGAATAGCGCAGGATGCGGCCGGTTGTTTAACCCCTTTCAATGCTCAGAGATCAATCATGAAGAAACTTCTACTACACTGTGGTTACCATAAAACGGGCAGCTCGTTCATTCAGACTATGTTTGCCCGGAACGACACCTACCTTAAGTCCAAAGGGATCTTTTTTCCCAGAGAGGGAAAATACGATGAAATGCGCTCCGGCAAGATCACGCCCGGCAATGGAAAAGGCCTGGCGCTTGCTCTCAGGGAAAAAGAATACAAGCGGACGCTTAATATTCTCCAGGAATGGGTGGAACAAGCGCGCCGGAACGACTGTGCCGCCCTGCTCATATCAAGCGAGTTGCTCTTTCCCTCCTTTGCCGTTGCCGGCGCCTTCGACAGCCTGGAGCGGGCGGCCCGGGCGGCAGGCATCGGGGAAATACACGCCCTGTTGTTCTTCCGCGACCCCGTCGCCCATGCCCTGTCCCTGTACGCCCACCGGGCAAAGGGCGGCAATGTGGCCAACTTCCGGGACTGGCTGGAAACGGGCTATGAAACCCTCGGCAACATAGAAAAGTTTCTGGACGCCTTTGAGAAAACCAGTATCCGGTGGGCCTTCCGCACCTATGTCAAGGATTCGGAGGCCCTGGTGAAAATGGTGTTTGAGGACTGGCTGGCCCTGGAGAGGCCGGAAATACCGGAAGAGGACGGGGTGAATGTCTCCATGACCCTGTCGGAGATCGCTCTCCTGCAGGAGTTTAAACATCTGGTAAAACCGGAGAGCGTAAAGCTGATCAGCCATGCGCTGAGGAAATTGCCGGCAGAACTCAAGGCTCAAGATGAAAACCTCAGGAAGAAGTACGCACAGATAGCGGCTGGCTATTTGCTGCAGTACAACGGCCTCTTCGGCCGGGCCAATGCCTTTCTTCCTCCTACCGACCAGCTGGGTATCATGCCGCTTTCTGCTGAGGCAGGCCAGGGGGAGCTTTCGACAGAGCCCCTGTCTCTGACCCCGCAGCAGATCCGTGCCGCCACGGAGGCCATCAAGGCCTCCCTGAGCCTGGAGGAACGGATGAGAGAGTGGGCGCGAAGGGCGATAAAGCGTTTCCGGCAGGCGCAGGGAAGCAATAAAACGCGCCGCAAACCGATACTTTAATGCTCAAATTGCGATCAGGCTGTGAAAGAAAAATTTAAAACCGGAATATTTATTGTCGGCGTCAGAAAATGTGGGACGACTACGCTTTTTGACATCCTTTCCCGGCATTCGAAAA
>CAYVVK010000701.1:0-3640 GCA_964454855.1 uncultured Phaeodactylibacter sp.
TTGACTCTCCGGGCTGGGACTTCATCGTCGGCCTGCAGCCCAATATTCGCAATATTTCCGAGGACCAGCGCTTCAACCCCAATCCGGGCAATATAGAGGGTGACTGGCTGCGGGAAAATGCAAACTGGATCTCGCCCAGCGTTTTCCAGAATCGGGAGGTCATTCAGCAGTATACCCAGAATTACGATGCCCGGGCAACCGTCGAGCCTTTCCGGGATTTCCGTATCGACCTGGAGCTGAACAAGTCTTTTTCGGAGACCTATACCGAGACGTTCAAGGATACCTCTCTGGTGGATGGCAAGACGGAACTGGTGCACACGGTGCCCATCGAGATCGGGCAAATGCAGGTTTCCTATTTTGCCATGAATACTCTGTTCCGGGACAGCCGGGACGAGATCATCGGCCTGTTCAAGCAGTTCGAAAACAACCGGGTGATCATTTCCAACCGCCTGGGTACCGGCGTACACCAGGATGACGCTCTGGAGGACCGGGGCTACGCCCGGGGTTACGGCGCTACCCAGCAGGATGTACTGCTGCCGGCTTTCATCGCCGCCTATACCGGAGAAAGCGCCGCATCGGTCAGTCTCGATATCTTCGACCTCATGCCCCGGGTCAACTGGCGCCTGACCTACAACGGCCTTTCACGGGTACCGCTTTTCCAGGATATTTTCCAGAACTTCTCGCTTACCCACGGCTACAAGACCACCCTGTCGGTCAGCAATTTCCGTTCCAGCCTGCCCTATCTGGCGAACCGGAATACGGAACCCATCGACACCTCGACCTTCAACTTCTTTCCGAGGCTGGAGATCTCCGATGTGGTCATTCAGGAAGCATTTTCTCCGCTAATAGCCGTGGACGCCACACTAAAGAACGGCATGTCCTTCAATGTCGACTACAAAAAGGCGAGGGGCCTGGCGCTGAGTACGGTCAACTATCAGCTCAATGAGACGCAGACAAAGGAGATCGTCCTTGGCTTCGGCTACCTCATGCGAAATGTCGACATCGCTTTTCTGACGGGCAGCAAGAAGAAGAAAAAGAGCAGCCGGGATGAAGATCAGCAGGAACAGCAGCAAACGGCCCCCGGTGGCAGGGGCGGTGGCGGAGGGCGGGGCCTTCAGGGCAGAGACCTGGACCTGAACTTCAGCTTCTCCCTGCGCGATGACGTGACCTTCGCTCACCGGCTGGATGAAGGCATCTTTGAACCTACGCGCGGCAACTACACGCTCAGCCTTTCGCCCTCGGCTCAGTATCAGCTCAACCGGCGCTTATCCCTGCGGCTGTTCTTCGACTACCGGCGCACGGTGCCGAAGACTTCTGCGGGCTTCCCGCGCACCGATACTTCGGGAGGGATCATCGTGAGCTTCCAACTGAATTAAGATCGGCCAGGTTTTTTTATCTCACCGAGGGGCTATCAAAACCATAGGCCCGCCTCATTTTGTGGTAAATGGCCGTGTTGTCGTAAATGCCGGAGAACAGTTCTGCGCCGGGCCCGTAGGCAAATACCGGCAGCAGGGAGGCGGTATGCTGGGTAGTGGTAAAACCGGGGATGATGGAATCCCGCCGGGAACCGGGATTGATGGCAAAGCCGCCGGCCTCGTGATTGGCGGTGACGATGAGCAGGGTTTCGCCGTCCTCTTGGGCAAACCTCAGTGCTTCTTCGATGGCCTGGTCAAAATCCGTCAATTCAGTGAGTATCATGTCCAGGTCGTTCTGATGGCCGCCCCAGCCGAGCTGGGCAGCCTCCACCAGGAGGAAAAATCCTTTTTCTTTGATTCTCCTATCCAGGTAGTTGGCAGACAAGCGGGTGGCCTTCGGCAGATAATCGCGGCCTTGCGCTGCGCCGGCCGGTTCCTTTTCGGCGGTGAAGAAGGCGAAATTGCGATTATAGGTGGGAAAAAATTCCCCGAAGGGCTCTTTGCTGAAGTCAGATACGATATATCCTTTTTTCTGCAGTTCCCGGTAGAGATTGCGCTCGTCGGATTTTCGAGCTGCGAAGTACTGCATGCCTCCGCCGATGAAGCAATCGATCTCCGTTTCCAGAAAAAAGGCGGCGATCTGCTCATGTAGGCCATGGGCGTCGGTATGGGCGAAAAATGCGGCTGATGTGGCATGGGTTACCGAAGAAGTGGTCACTATGCCGGTGGCCAGCCCCCGGGCCTCTGCTTCTTCCAGAATGGTGAATGCCGGCAGGGAATCTTTGGTAAGGCCGATGGCGCCGCTATAGGTTCTTACCCCACTGGCGAAAGCGGTGGCGCTGGCTGCGGGGCCGGCAATGGGCCCCTCGGCCGAGCCTGGCTTTTGCAGGCCGCTGACGGGGAATTTCTCCAGGCTGATCCGGTTGTCGTTGGCATACATGGCGGCACTGATCTGGCTGAGGCCCATGCCATCCCCGATCATCAGGATGATATTTTTCGGATGGGTCATTTGCCCTTGAGAAGCCATGGGGCGCTGCGAACTGAGCCGGGGCCCGCAACTCAGGCTGAACAACAGGAAGGTGAGGGTGAAAAAGAAAGCAATTCTCATCGTGAAGTTTAAAGTTAAAGCAGTTCAGGGCCTACCTACAGTAAGACGTATCGTTTTCCGGGTAGGGTTCGGACGAGGCCCTTGAATTCGAGTTCCAGCAGCAGGCTGGCCATCTTGCTGTTGGGCATATTCAGCGCACTGGTCAGTTGGTCGATCTCCATGGCATCGTTTTGGCTCAGCAAATCTACAACTATTTTTTCTGGCTCCGTCAATTCGACAAACAGCTGCTGCTGCACGCCCTGGGGTTTGTCCTGTTCTTCCCAGCGCATCACGTAGGCAATGTCGGCAGCGCTTTCCAGCAGGGCCGCCCTATGTGATTTGATGAGGTGGTTGCAGCCTTCCGAGCTGGCATCCCTGATTCGGCCGGGCACGGCGAAAACATCCTTGTTGTAGTCATTGGCCATCTGGGCGCTTATCATGGACCCGCCGCGCCGCCGGGTTTCCACCACGATGAGCGCGTCACACATTCCGGCGATGATGCGGTTTCGCATGGGAAAATGCTCGCGGTCGGGAAGCGTGTCACTGGGGTATTCCGAAAGCAGGCCGCCTCCTTCCCGGGCCATGGATTGGGCTACCGCCCGGTGTGAGGGGGGATAGATCCGCTGCAGGCCATGCCCCATTACTCCCACGGTGGGAATGTCCAGCTCAAGGCACTTCCGGTGGGCGCATATGTCGATGCCATAGGCCAGCCCACTGACGATCACCACGCCATAGGGTTTTAGGCCATCTACCAGTTCTTCACAGCAATGGGTGCCATGCACACTGGGCTTTCTGGTGCCGACGATGGCCACAATGCGGCTGGCGTTGAGGCAGGCAGTTCCCTTGTAGTACAGTAGGGCAGGGCTGTCCGGATGGTGTTTCAGGCGTGCGGGGTAGTCGTCGTCCAGGTAAAACAGGGCCTGTACGCCGTGTTTTTCCAGAAAGCGGATCTCCTGTTCGGCCCTTCCCAGCACGTCTTGCCGCACTATGCTGTCGGCCAGGGAGGGGCCAATGCCTGGTATTTTTAATAACTCGCGTTTGCGGGCTTCAAAAACGGCCTTGACGCCGCCGCAGTAACTGATCAGGTTTTTGGCAGTCACGGGCCCTACCTTAGGAATAAGCGTGATGCCGATTTTGT
>CAYVVK010000702.1:0-3637 GCA_964454855.1 uncultured Phaeodactylibacter sp.
CCGCCTGCGCCTGTTATGCCAAGCGCCAGCAGAGCCGCCCGGCGCGAAGAAGCTTCCTCGTTGTTGAACCCGATCAGGAAAAAAGAACTGATGCTGGTCAGCTCCCAAAAGAGAAATAGGGAGAGGAGATTGTCAGAAAGCACCAGGCCCAGCATGGAAGCCATAAAAATGCTCAGGTAGCCGTAAAAGCGCCCCAGGTATTCATGCCCCTTGAGATAGCTGGCCGAATAGAGGAAAACCAGCGTACCTATGCCGCTTATGATGAGGGCGAAAAGGAGCCCCAGCCCATCCGCAAGGAAGCTCAGTTCCAAACCCAGCGAAGGCGACCAGGCATAGCTGCGCACCACCACCTGCCCAGATGCCGCTTCCGGCAGCAGGCTCAGGAAGTACACAAACAGCCCGAAAGGCAATAAAGCTGACCAGGCCGCCCCTTTGCTTTTGAAGAACTGGCCAAAAGCAACCAACCCGAGCGCGAAGATAAATCCGGATAGTACCGCCAGGAGCATAGATGGTTCGTTTGTCTGGTTTCAGGTAAAGATAGATTTTTTAACGAAACTGAAAGCCGGCCCTGCTTGTTTAACAAAATTAAGCTTTTCCAAAAGGCAGACACGAAAGATGAGCCACCTGTAAGTTCCCGGAGAAAGGAGGATTATCCCTACACAACTGGCCGGCCTTCGCTCCCGGCATTATCACAGCTCCTCCTGCCGGCGCCCTCAACTTTTCTGCTGAAGGCTTTCTCTCTCATTCTCCACCTCCCCCCAGGTATCCATGATGGGCTTGAGCGCCGCCTGGTAGGCGTCCGGCTGTTCTTTTTCAATAATGAGGAACAGCTCGTGCATCTCAGCCCGCAGGGAGTCGTACCGGGAAAAGAAGCCGATAGAGGCCTCCCAGGCATCGAGATGCTCCTGAAAGGCTGTGGTAAATGCTTCCGGGCAGGCGCTGAAATCCAGCGCCCTCACACCGGCCGTATACTGGTGGATGGCGGCGGACAGGCTGGTGTCCTCCGTGGCGTGGTTGCGCCGGGCGCCGAGCTCTTCATCCTGGGCGATGATGGCTTCCATGGCCTCGGTTGGTGATCTTTCGGTTTCGCCCGCATTCGTACTTTGCCGGCCGGTATTTCGGCAACTGCCAGCCAGTATCAATATCCCAATAGCAAGACAGTAAAACAGGAAAGTAGCGGCCTTCTTCAGGCCGATAGCTTGAACGTAAGCCAGTGATCTCATAAGCTCGAATTTTTTTTGCAAGTGATCTTTAAAGAAAGACAAGCCTAATAAATTTACTAAATTCACAAGACAAAAACACCGGCCATGGCTGCCGGCCCCTATCTGCTCGACCGCATCTGGAATGTGTTGTCCTCCAAAAACATTCAATGGACGGAAAAGAGAATGTTCGGCGGCGATTGTTTTAGGTGGATGATAAGATGTGCTTCGGCACTTATAAAGGCGGGCTGATGGCGCGCGTGGCCCCGGAAGACATCGGGGAATTAACCAAAGCGATGAGTGGTTCAATGGACAAAAAACGAATTCTGGCCGGTATGTCGCGCAAAGCTTCGATCCGATATTTGGTTTTGGCGGACTCTACACTGACACCTAGTGCAGTCGGCAGTAAATAGTTGACAGTCGGCAGTCGAAATAATCAACGGGTTATCAATCTATTATAACACCAACTACCTGTCAATTAATTCACTCCCAAAGCACTAGCGCCTACCCCAATCACATTACGCCGTTGCGTGCTCCCACCCTTCCTCAGCGTTGCGCCGTTGCGACGTCGCGTGCCACTCCCCCCAACAGGCAGCGGCGGGCGTCCATGAATTGTTCCACCACCCGGTCCAGATTGAGAGTCTTTTGCTTTTCTTTTTCCATCATCAGTTCATTCAGGTCAGTATCGGGTTTGAGGATGCCTTGCTTTTCGAGGCGCACCAGGCTGTTGTCTTCCAGGAAGAGGTATTCCAGGATGTCCCCGTCGATGGCCTGAGAGCGGTAGAAGCATATTTTGGCTCCATGCTCAAAAGTCAGGGCATTGTAATCGATCACGAAGGGAGACAAGTTGATGTACTCGCTGTATTGATCGCCCCGGTACAGCAGCACGGCGTCGGTCTGTACGGTCTCGGCGGTGCAGTTGATCTTTTCGGCGTCGATGTTGGCTTTATTGTCGATGCCCATGGCGGTGTAGCGGTGCAGGTAGCTGGGTTCAGTATTGCGCGGCTGCTGATAGCCGATATAGCGGATGGAGGCCATGCGGTAGTTGGCCAGAAAGTGAAGATCCTGGAAGAACAGGGCCAATTGCTTTTCCGCCTCGAAACAGTCGAGCAGGCTGTACTGGGCTTTATCGAGGCGTTCGTTGAGAACGGCCAGTGCCTGGCATGCCTGATGGAAACTGCTTCCGGATTCAAGCGCCGGGGCAAAGCCCTCCCACTCCGGTAAAGGCCAGGCCAAGGTATTTTCCCGTTTGGAAAAGATGCGGTGCAGGGCCTGCAGGAAGGAAAAGCGCTCTGGTAGGGACGGCTCAAAACTATTGTCAAAGAAATTAGAGAGGATTTTGCGCTCCGCCTCGTCAAAGGCCCGCGGCTGCTTTTTCTGTTCGTCCCAGAGGCTGGACAAGAGGGTGATGGACAGCAGGTCGAGGCATCGCTTAGCGATATCCAGGCATTTGCGGATGTACTTGTGCTGCTTGGTATCTGAGAGCGGCTCCTTCCCAATGGCCATGAGCTTGCTCAACTGGATGCCCACGACGCCTACGAAGCTGTACGCGATGACCTCCTTGGCTTTGGCGCTGATGCGGGCCTGGCTTTCCCAGCCGGGAATGTCCTTTACCCGCTCTAAAAAACGCTGTGCCGCTACGGAATGCGGGCGGATGGCCTCGATGAGTTGCCTGGACAGATGCTCATTGAAGGCTTTCTTGCCGGTCATGAAGCCGAAGTTCGCCTCATTAATGTGCTCGATGTTGTAGATCTTCTCGGCATACTGCACCTTTTGCACCTTCAGGCTTTGCAGCAGGGCCTTGAGCTCGGCCAGCTCGTTGCGGATCTCACGCACCTCTCCGTCCACATTTACCGCAAGAGTTCTTTCTGTCGCTTCCTGAATGATGATATTTTTCTGGCTGTTGGCATGTTTTTCCTTATCCATATCTCACTTTTACGAAAAATCAGCCTTATCGATACGGTCAATATTATAAATTTTCTCCGCCGACTGCTGTATCGTTTTCCCTGGTTGCGGTTCCTGAGCTTCCGGTAATGCATAGTCCAGGGCTTCTTCCCGCTCATAATACAGGCCCCAGGGCAGGGCACGGTCCTCTTCCTCCTCATCAAACCCAATGCCTCGCATGCAGCTTAGCAGGGTGGGTTGCCCTTTGGCCGCAAAATAGCCCTCTACGGCCTGAAAGGCAGATCCGATCTTCATGCCTGCGCACAGGCCCTGGAAGAACTGGGCGGCCACTTCCAGAGCCATTTCATCCCCTATCGGGCGGCTGGTGGCGATTACGGACGGTATTCCCAATTCCAGCAGCCGTTGTACCTGCCCTTTGGTGGAGCAGCCGTTTGATCTACTTTCCCGGTGGTCGGGAACATCTTCGCATGACCGGAAGTGGCCGGGGCCTTCGCGTTGCTTTCGGATCACCCCAGAGACTATATGGCCTCAGC
>CAYVVK010000703.1:0-3629 GCA_964454855.1 uncultured Phaeodactylibacter sp.
AAGATGAGATGAAGGACTTCAAGGACGAGATGAGGGCCTTCAAGGATGGTGTGGAAGATTTCAAGCATGAGGTGCAGGAAGACCGGCGGAGGATGAACAAGCAGTGGGGTGAGCTCGCCAATAGAATGGGGACGCTGATAGAGGATATTGTGGCCCCTGCTGTCCGGCCGGTCATTGAGAAGTACTTTAATGAAGATGTAGGAGAACGCATTATGATCAGGCGCGAGAAGTACGACAAGAAGACGGGCCTGCGGGGAGAGTTCGACCTCATGGCCATCACTGAAACTTCCGTCTATCTCGTGCAAACCAAATCCAGCCCCGATAAAGAAAAACTACTGGAATTTAAGAACAAGCAGATCCCCAGGTTCCGCAAATTATTCCCGGAATATGACGAGCTCCGGCTGGTGCCCATTATGGCTTCCCTGCGTTTTGAGGATAAGATGATACGCTTCGCTACCAAAGAGGGAGTGTATGTGCTTGCCTACCGCGAGTGGGAATTTATGGACATTCTGAACTTCGAGGACCTGGCCGAATCATAACAGGGCAATGGCTTTCTCCAGCCGTTCTTCCTTCCCGCCCCAAAGCTCCACATAGGGCAGGCCCAGCCGCTGCAATTCCCTTTTATAAATGGCAAAGAGCGCTTCCCGCTGGCGCGGATGCTCCCGCAGAGGGTCGTATTCCCAGGGGGTATCGATGCCGCAGAGCAGCACCAGGCTGTAATGCCGTTTGTACAATTGCTCAATGATCCAGGGCGCGCAGCGGCCGTACTTGAATTCCGACCAAACTTTCATCACCAGCATGCCGGTATCGCAGGGCAGGACGGTGCGGGCGAACTGTGCCTGAAAATCCTCCAGCTGCAGCTGGCCGCGGGCGATGTGCAGCAGGTCCTCCTCCGTATAGGGCCGCCCCAGCTTTTCCAGGTAGGTGCGGGCGTACTCCGGCACCCAGGCCGTCTGGTAATGTGCTGCCAGCTGCCGCGCCAGTACCGACTTTCCCGTAGATTCCGGGCCGGTAATGAGAATTTTCTTCATGATTTTGTTGTAAAAGCCGCTATGAGAAAAGTAACTCTTAGGGATTGCCGAACAATAACTTACCTATCTAGACTTGTTCTTTTGCACGCTAACTACGTTAAAAAGCCTCACCGTAGCCCCACTATGGTTACGTTTTTTGCCTTGTTAGCGCACAAAATAACTTCGTCTATTCTAAGTAACTTATTATTCTGCAATCCCTTATCCTTTGCTTTTTGTTTTGGCCATTGTAGTTTCCCTTTATCTGCTTATCTTTAAATAGCCTTACGGAAGGGCAAAACAATGGCCCGGAGCAAGGCGTTAGTGGTGAAAGGCATTCAGCAACTATAAAACTATAAAGACATATCCTTTTCATGCACGATATTGAACCGTATTACAGATGGCGCGACAACTACGTCGCCTCCGAGGATGAGCGGTCCCCCTTCTACGGCAGGGTGTACGATGAGTTTCGGTTCACCAACCGGGTGTACAACTATTTCATCCACCCGCAGTGGGATGACTTCGGGTCCGACACCCTATATACCAAGATCATCTACGCCGATTACGACGAAGGCTACGCCATCATCGAAATGATCGGCGAGTGGAACGATACTTTGTCAAATGACATCATGTACCTCAAACGAGAGGTGGTTGACCAGATGTCGGAGCAGGGCATCAATAAATACATCATCATCTGCGAAAACGTCCTCAATTTCCATGGCTCCGACGACTGCTATTACGAAGAATGGTACGAAGACATCGCCGAAGAAGGCGGATGGATCTGCTTTCTCAACACCCTGAGCCACGTGGCCGATGAAATGAAAGACACACAGCTGCAGCACTTCGTGAACTTCGGCCCGGAGTTCAACGACATCAACTGGCGGCCCCATAAGCCGAAGGCGATCTATAAGATCCTTAACGCTTTGGTTCATGGGGAGATGAGGCGGTATCTTAGGGGGTGAGGGATGGTTATATTGTTGTATTGCTATATTGTTAAATTGTTGGTGGCTGGATAATAGGGGCAGATTCCTCCTTTAGGGCAGGGGGTGAGGGATGGTTATATTGTTGTATTGTTAAATTGCTGGTGCATGGGCTACATGAGCACTGCTTCGACAGTAAAGTGTGAGAAGCTTTATTTCCGGGCCCTCGGCGCGATGGTTATATTGTTGTATTGCTATATTGTTAAATTGTTGGTGCCCGTGCTACCTTAAAACCTGCTTCGGTAACGAGATGTGAGAAGCTTTATTTCCAGGCTTTCGGAGGGATCGTCACATTGCTAAATGGCTGGGCTGCCATTCATTCATTCAATCATTCAATCATTCAATCATTCACTCCACCCAGATGCATAAATCCGGATTCGTAAACATCATAGGCAGGCCAAATGTAGGGAAATCCACCCTCATGAACGCCCTGGTGGGCGAGCGCATGTCCATCATTACCAGTAAGCCGCAGACGACGCGCCACCGCATCATCGGCCTGCTGAGCGCCGAAGACTATCAGGTCGTCTTTTCGGATACGCCGGGCATCATAGAAGACCCTGCCTACAAGATGCAGGAAGTGATGAACCGCTTCGTGGATACCACCTTCGAGGATGCCGATATCATGCTCTTCGTGACGGAAACTACCGAGACATACGCCGAGGATAACCCCGTGATCGCGAAATTACAGCAAATAGAAGTCCCGCTTTTCCTGGTGCTCAATAAAACAGACCTGGTCTCGGAAGAGGAAGTGTTGCTGCAACTCCGGAAGTGGAACGAGCGGGTCAACTTTACCGAATCTGTTCCGATCTCCGCCCT
This sequence comes from uncultured Phaeodactylibacter sp., assembly GCA_964454855.1. Classification (GTDB taxonomy): domain Bacteria; phylum Bacteroidota; class Bacteroidia; order Chitinophagales; family Saprospiraceae; genus CAYVVK01. Next base: position 2,804 of record CAYVVK010000703.1, read on the forward strand.
GCACAAGGCCAATACCCAGAAGCTGCTAGAACTCATCCTTCAGTATCTGCCCGAAGGGCCGGCCTATTACCCCAAAGACCAGCTCACCGACCGCCCGGAACGCTTCTTCGTAAGCGAGATCATCCGGGAGAAGATACTCCTGCTCTACCATCAGGAGATCCCCTACTCCTGTGAGGTGATCGTCACTGCTTTTCAGGAGGATGAGACCAATAAGGGCGAGCCTCTGATCCGAATCGGCGCCGACATCTACGTGGCGCGCAATACGCAGAAGGCCATCATCATCGGCAAAGGAGGCAGCGCCATCAAACAACTGGGTATCGAAGCCCGCAAAGACATTGAAAAGTTTCTGGAAAGTAAAGTGTACCTCGAACTACACGTCAAAGTGAAAGACAACTGGCGTGATGACGAGCGCATGTTGAAGCATTTTGGGTATTAGGGGTAGTCGTGGCGCGATCATCCTGGCCCACCCTTCCGAAGCTTTAGCAAAAGAGGGATCGCAAGCACGTGTATTCGTGTATTTGTGTATTCGCAAAATCAAACATGAAAGCGAAACCTGCATTATTCAGGCATTAATTCAACAATTCTGCCTCTGAAGTAAATTGTATATGTACTCCCTGGAAAAGCTGTACCCTCGTGGTTTTTGAAAACCCGGCCCAGAAAACAGCCGGCTACCGAAATACCGAAACACCTCAAAAACACCTCAAAAACCACAATCAAGTGCCCGGGCAGAAGCAAATGTACCCCATACCCATACGGGCCCGCCCCGGGGCGGGTATGTGTTTAGCGCGGTTAAAGGCTGCGCTGTATAGCTTGAAATACGGAATCA
>CAYVVK010000704.1:0-3621 GCA_964454855.1 uncultured Phaeodactylibacter sp.
GCCTATTGCAAAAAAGAAAGCCGGCCCGGCCATTAGTTGAGGCCGAACCAGCTATTTCGTAACATTTTCCCTTGTACACCATTGAGCTCTCACCACTCTATTTGTGACAGGCTTACCTTACTATGCCTCTGCCGGCTTTACAACTACCGGCTCCTGGCGGAACAGCTTCAATATGCCCAGTTTAAGGCGGTATGCCAGCCAGAACATCACCGGAACGACGACCAGGGTCAGGAAGGTGGCAAAAATAAGGCCATAGATGACCGTCCAGGCCATGGGGCCCCAGATCGCGGTGTTATCTCCACCGATAAAGATCTGCGGGTCCAGGTCGGTGATCAGGGTAAAGAAATTGAAGTTGAAGCCAACGGCCAGGGGGATCAGCCCCAGCACCGTGGTGATGGCGGTGAGCAATACCGGGCGAAGGCGGGTGGCGCCTCCCAGGACAATGGCCTCTTTCATTTCTTCATGCCCCAGTTCCTTGTCCATGTCGTAGCCCATTTTTTCTTTCCGCCGCTTGATCAGCAGGTTGATGTAGTCGATCAGTACGATGGCGTTGTTGACCACTACCCCCGCCAGGGAGATGATGCCCACGCCGGTAAAGATGACCGAGATATCCCTGCCGGTAAAGGCATAGCCCAGAAACACCCCGATGGTACTGAAAAGCACCGACAGGATGATGATAAAGGGCGAGGCCACGGAATTGAACTGCGCCACGATGATGAGGAAGATGGAGAACAGCGCAATGCCAAAGGCCAGGTTGAGGAAGCTCATGTCCTCGGCCTGCTGCTGCTGCTCACCTGTAAACTCATAAGTAAAATCGGCGGGCAAAGGATAACGCTGCATCCACTGGTCCATCTCTTCGATGATCTCATTGGCGTTGTAGCCTTCCAGTACATTGGAATAAATGGTGATCACCCGGTCCATATCCTTGCGCTTAATGGCGCTGTAGGTGGAAGTGTACTCGATATCGGCCACTGCTGAAATAGGCACCTGAACGATCTTTCCCGTCGCGGGGCTGCGGAAAGTGACCTTCTGGTTCAGCAGGTCATCAATGTCGTAGCGGTACTCTTCGTCGAGGCGGACATAGATGGGGTATTCATCCTCCCCTTCCTTAAACTTAGAGACCTCCTTTCCAAATACCGCGGTACGAATATCATTGGCAATGTCGAGAGTAGAGACCTCGTAGCGGCGCGCCGCGTCGCGGTCTACGTTGACGATGAGCTCGGGCTTGCCGATCTTCACATCCGCCTGCAGCTCTTCGATGCCGGGGATATTCTTGCTGTTGATGTACTTGATGACATCTTCGGAGATCTGCGCCAGTTTATCGATATCCTCTCCCTGGATCTCCAGGTTGATGGGTTTGCCCGCAGAGGGGCCGTCGGCGTTCTTGTCCACGGTGATCTTCACTCCGGGGATTCCGCGTACGGATTCGCGTACTTTTTCCATCACTTCGAAAGTAGAGATGCCATCCCGTTCATTGGCCGGCACGAAGGACACCGTTACCCGGGCTTTGTGAGGAGAAGCTCCCGGCTCGGGCGGGCTGTTGGGGTCTGAAGTATTCTCACCGATCTGCGTCAGTACGGCCTCCACGATCTCCGAATAGGGCTCTACCGCTTTCTGTATCCGTTCTTCCACCTTGCGGGCTACCTTATTCGTCGCTTCGATGTCCTTGCCGAGCGGCAGTTCCACGAAGACATTGATATAGATCGGTTCGGCCGAAGGGAAGAAGATCAACTTTGGAGAATTTACCGCAAGCAACGCGATAGCGGCGAAAAGCAGAACGAAGGTGCCGCCGAAAACGACGCCGGGTACGCGCAGGGCCGCCCGCACGAACTTATCGTAAAAACGCTCCAGCACCGGCAGGAAGCTGTTCTGAAAAGCGAAAGCGCCCGGCCGTAATACGAACCAGTTGAGCAATGTGATGCCAGCGGTGATGGCCAACAGGTTGCGCCCTGCATCAAAACCGGTGAAATAAAAGATCACCGCCAGCCCCAGCATGACACCAGCCCCGATCAGCACGTTCTTCTGCCGGCGTTTGCGCACCGCCCGGTCGTCCGCCCGCTCATCCACTTTCATGAAGCGGGAGGTAAACACCGTATTGATCACCAGCGCCACAAAGAGCGAGGAGGTCAGTACGATGATCAGCGTAATGGGCAGGTATTTCATGAACTCGCCCATAATGCCCGGCCAGAAGGCCAGCGGCAGAAAGGCGGCCAGAGTCGTGGCCGTGGAAGCAATGATGGGCATGGCCACCTCGCCGGCTCCGTATTTGGCGGCCTCCCAGCCATTATATCCTTCCTGCATGTAGCGGTATATGTTTTCCACCACCACTATGGCATTGTCCACCAGCAGGCCCAGGGCCAGAATGAGAGAGAAAAGGACCACGATGTTCATGGTCACTCCCGTAAGAGACAGGAACATGATGCCCATCAGCATGGACAGGGGAATGGCCAGGCCCACGAAGAGGGCGTTGCGGATACCCAGGAAGAAGAGCAGGACGAGCACCACCAGGATCACCCCGGAGATGATGCTGTTCTCCAGGTTGTTGACCTCGTTGCGGGTATTGACCGACTGGTCGTTGAAGAGGCTGATCTTAAGGTCGCCGGGCAGTTGTGCTCTGGCCTCATCGACGATCACCTTGATCTTATCCGAGGCGTCAAGCAGGTTTTCTCCCTGCCTTTTGATGACATCCAGCGAGATGACCGGCAAGGCATCGGAACGGGCAATACTGGTGCGGTCCTGATAGCCATAGGTCACCGTGGCGATGTCTTTGAGGTAGATCGGCATCTGGTTCTCGCTCTTGACGATCATATTTTCCAGCTCTTCCATATTCTGAAACTCCCCCTTGACCCGAATGGCGCGCCGGAATTCGTTATTGACCAGCTCGCCCCCCGACATGGTGACGTTCTCCGAAGCGATGGCGTTCTCGATGTCGCGAAAGCTCAGTTCCATAGACTGCATCCTGATGAGGTCTACGTCCACCTGTATCTCGCGCTCCAGGGCGCCTTTGAGCTCCACTTTCGAGATCTCATCCAGCTTTTCGATCTCATCCTCCATGTATTCGGCAAAATTCCGCAGCTCGTCATTGGAGTAATCTCCGGAAATGTTCACCGTCATGATGGGAATTTCCGAGAGGTTGATATCCAGCACGGTGGGGTCCTGGTCGAGGTCGGAAGGCAACTCGCTCTTCGCCACATCCACGGCGTCTTTCACCTTGCGCACGGCATCGTCCAGGTCCATATCGGCGTCAAACTCCGCGGTGATCACTGAGTAGTCCTGGATGGAGGTTGATTTGATGTCCTTGATCCCGGTAATGGACTGCAACTCCTTTTCGATAGGGCGCGTCACCAGGTTCTCGATATCTGCTGCGGAGTTACCGAAATACGGGGTGTTGATGTACACCGTCGGCCAGTCTACTTCCGGGAACTGTTCCTTCGGCATGTTCTGGTAAGATTGAATACCGAAGATCATGATCATCAGGGTGAGGATGAACACGCTGGTCCCGTTATCTACTGCCAGGGAGGACAGGCTGAACTCCCGCAGTGAATTTTTCTTCTTTTTATCGTCAGCCATTATGAAGTCAGATTTTTAAATTTTTAATAAAGGGCAATTGCAAACTGTTGA
>CAYVVK010000705.1:0-3621 GCA_964454855.1 uncultured Phaeodactylibacter sp.
CCTCAAGATCAATATTTTGGACACTCCCGGCCACCAGGATTTTCAGGAAGATACCTACCGCACGCTCACCGCTGTGGATAGCGTCATCGTGGTGATCGACGTGGCCAAGGGCGTGGAGATGCAGACCGAAAAGCTGGTGGAGGTTTGCCGCATGCGCAAGACTCCCATTATAGTATTTATCAATAAGCTGGACCGCGAGGGCCTCGACGGTTTCGACCTGCTGGATGAACTGGAACAGAAGCTCGGCCTCACGGTACGCCCGCTGAGCTGGCCCATCGGCATGGGGCAGCGCTTCAAAGGCGTGTACAGCCTGTACGAGCAGAAGCTGGTGCTTTTCCGGCCGCACGGCAAACAGAAAGAGGAAGATACCCTAGAGATCACTGACCTGGCCAGCCCCGAACTGGAAAAACATGTCGGGAAAAGCGCGGCCGAGGAGCTGCGCGAGGAAGTGCGCATGATTGAAGGGGTATATCCCAAGTTTAATCGCCAGGCTTATCTGGAAGGCGAATTGTCGCCGGTATTCTTCGGCAGCGCCATCAATAACTTCGGTGTGCGCGAGCTGCTCGACTGTTTTGTGGAAGTAGCTCCCGCTCCTCTGGCACGTACTACGGAAGAGCGCGTCGTCAACCCCACGGAAGACGAGTTTGCCGGCTTCGTTTTCAAGATCCACGCCAACATGGACCCCAAACACCGCGACCGCATCGCTTTCTTAAGGGTTTGCTCCGGAAAGTTTCAGCGCAATACCAATTACCTGCACGTAAGGCAGAACCGGAAGATGAAATTTGCCAACCCCACCAGCTTCATGGCCGAAAAGAAAATGGTCATCGATGAGGCCTATCCCGGCGATGTGGTGGGCCTGTATGACTCCGGCAACTTCAAGATCGGTGATACCGTCACAGAGGGAGAGGTGCTGCATTTCAAGGGAATTCCCAGTTTCTCTCCGGAACAGTTTCGCTATGTGAATAATGCCGAACCCATGAAGTACAAACAGCTCGATAAAGGGCTCGAGCAACTAATGGATGAGGGCGTGGCGCAGCTGTTCATTAAGGAAGACAACAACCGGAAGATCATCGGAACGGTGGGCGCCCTGCAGTTCGACGTCATTCAGTACCGGCTCGAACATGAATACGGCGCCAAGTGCTCCTACGAGCCCGTCAACCTGCATAAAGCCTGCTGGATAAGCTGCGATGATGACAAGGCCCTCGGGGAATTCATCACCCGGCGCAAACGCGACATCGCCCGTGACAAGCACGGCCAGCTGGTCTACCTGGCGGAGTCCGCCTGGGCGCTGAAAATGGCCCAGGAGAACCACCCCAAGGTTAACTTCCACTTTAAAAGTGAATTCTAGCAGGTAGTTTGGCGGGATAAATAATGCCCGGTGGTGCTGAAAAACCACCGGGCATCGGTAAATTGGCTATTCGTAAAGCCTGATCGGGCCCATCTCAGGGAGGCTGACTACCTTGATCGGCTCATCAAAATATCTGCTCTGCTTTCGGCGGGCTTCCAGTGCTTCCGCTTTCGTATCGAAGCCACCAATTATGGTGCGATTCAGCAGGTTGCCGTTCACGCGCACCAGGCTTTGCAGCAAAGGCCTGCCACCAAACCGGCGGCGCAGCTTATCCTTGGCTTCCTCGCTCAGCCAGTCCTTTTCGGTGGCAAATAATTGTATGCCGTAACCGGTAGTGTAATCAGGGGCTTTTTCCTGCTGCTTTTCTTTTATCGTGTCTTTTCGTAGCCCGTATTCATCCTCACCGTAGGGGTTGGAGACATCCGCCTGCCCTGCCCCATTGCCAATGAGTTGCGGATCGTTATCCGCCCAAATTAAATCTCCCTTATTGGAAAGGCTGTATTTTTCATCCCCTGGCCCTTTTGTGGGATATTCAAATGTTCTTTCGACTTTGGGAATATTCGTAGAAAGCCCCGTTTCGGTAACGGCATTTGCAAGGTAAAGTACAGCCGCAATAGTAAGCAGGATCATGAAGGCCCAGAAGGAAGAGGTACTATTCTCGCGCTCCCGCCGGTAATCCGGATGGTGGTACTGAGGCGGCGGCGGGTAATGCGGCGGGTAGCCATAGCCGTACTGATATTCCGGCGGATAATGCCGGCGGCTGAATAAATTTGCGGTAATGGCGTAGATCAGGCCCACTATAATAATGAGCAGGAGGGCTACAAAGACGATGGTTGTAGTGGACATAATGGAGGATTTATTCAAGGGAAAAAAAGGGATATCGCTCCTCGGGTTGTCCAAAGACGTAGTCTCGAAATTACACAGTTGTGCCGTTGTATTCGATAAATGTGGCCGGAGTATGTAGTTTATCTCCTAAGGTAACCGATGTAGGGTGTCGTTTTCTCCAATAATAACCTGCTGTGGTAACGGTTCGGGAACTTCCGCTTTTCGTAGTTTTCTCTCTATTAGAACAACAATGTTACTGTACAAACGAGCGGGCCTGGCTTTTTAGTTCCTATCAGCATGGAAAATTTTGTTATAAAGGTTATTTGATTGCGAGGCCCCGCCGCGAGGAGCCCGCGATTCAGGGGCTTCCTGCCAGGCGGCTCGGCTCTTGGGGAAGCAGGCGGGCATACTCCACCGCCAACCGTGCTGCCACCGCCGCATTGTTGAGCACCAGCTGAATATTGGCCTGCAGGCTTTTGCCCTTCGTAAGGCTGGCGATCTTCTCCAGCAGGAAGGGAGTAAGCGCTTTGCCTTTGATGCCTCTGGCCTCCGCCTCGCTGATGGCTCGTTTGATGGCGGCCTCCATGGTTTGTGGCGGCAGGGCGTAGGCCACCGGGATGGGGTTTGCGATGAGCAGGCCGCCCTGCAGGCCGGTATCCCATTTGGCCTTCATGGCTCGGGCGATGGCCAAGAGCTCATCCATGCGATAACCTGCTTTCAGGCCGCTGCTGCGGGCGTAGAAGGCGGGAAAATCATCCGTTTGATAACCGATCACCGGTACGCCCTGGGTTTCCAGGTATTCGAGGGTGAGTTCCAGGTCGAGAATGGACTTGGCGCCGGCGCATACTACCGCGACATTGGTTTTAGCCAGTTCCTGCAGGTCGGCGGAGATGTCCATGGTTTGTGTGGCGCCGCGGTGAACGCCGCCGATGCCGCCGGTGGCAAAAACGGGTATCCCCGCCAGGCGGGCAATGATCATGGTAGCGGCTACGGTGGTGGCGCCGTCTTCTCCGCGCGCCAGGGCAACGGGCAAGCCAGGGCGGCTGAGCTTGAGTACCTGTTGCCCCTTTTTGCCCAGCTGTTCGGCCTCCTCCCGGCTGAGCCCGGCTTTCATCTTTCCGCCCAGGACGGCGATGGTGGCGGGAATAGCCCCATGCTTTCGCACCTCCTCTTCTACCTTCATCGCCGTTTCCACATTCTGCGGATAGGGCATGCCGTGAGCGATAATGGTGGACTCCAGGGCTACGATGGGCTGCCCTTTATTCAGGCCGGCCATTACTTCGGGCGCAATTTCCAAATAGTGGTTGAGCATGGTATTTACTGTACTTTACGGCCTTTCCAGGCATACTTTTTCACAAACAGCGACAGCAGGCCGAGGCCGGCAAAGTACAAGATATGCATAAGTTCGGAGCGCCAAAAGCCTTTCAGCAGAGAGGGGCGCCGGAAAA
>CAYVVK010000706.1:0-3618 GCA_964454855.1 uncultured Phaeodactylibacter sp.
TTTGGCGCCAATGTCAAAGAACTCTTTCGGCTAATTAGAACTTAACAGCCCTGGGGCTGCGGGGGGTCCCAGTAGTGGAGTTCGAACGCTTCGCTCTGCTCGCTGCGGTCGCAGGCCAGGGCGTGCTCGGGGGCGATGGCGCGGTGATCATCAAGCTGTTTGCGGTAGTGAGCGGACAGGTCGGCAATGCTTATGCGGCCGATGAGCCGGAGCAGGGCATCGCTTACATTATTAAAGCTGAGGCTGCGCTGGCCGAAATCGATCAGGCCCAGCTTGCCGGCGCGCTCGGCCTCGCGGTAGCGCGCTTCCACCGTTACGTACGGTATGGCCGTACAATTCGCTGCCGGCATCCAGCACCTCCTCCTTCAGGCACCGAAAGGCTTCATCGTATTGGCTCTGGCCAATCCGGTCTTTCAGGCTTCTCTGGAGTGCTTCTAGCATAGTGTGGTCCTGGCGTGTGAGACGTAAATATATGGTTTTCTTTAAAAAGTAGGCGATATTTAGTTGGCATCATCGGAAAGTCTTCCGCCGGTTGTTTTTATAAGGAGAGGTTGTTTCCTGGTGGGTGGGAAGCGTTTTGAGTCTTGATTCTTAATTCGCCGCCGGCCGTAGCTGCCAAACCGCCTGCCTCCAAATCAAAGATCACCTCTCTTTTTGTCCCCAACAGGACAGCAGTGTCTTGCCACAAATCATATCTTACGGCCTCAAGCCCCCAAAACATGCTAAAAACCTTCACGCCCCAACCCAACAAGTATGTTTCCTTCTCCAGCCACACCCTCCTCTGGATCAGGTCCGGGCAGGGGCTGATCGAAGTAGACTTCAAAACCTATTCTGAATTCAAAGGCCGGCTCATTTTTCTCTCTCCCGGGCAGTACATCAAATTCCTTTTTGGTGAGTTTGAAGTGGCCAGGATGGAATTTTCGGAGGAGTATGTGAAAAGATCACCGGATTACCGGGTGTTGTTCAAGCATCTTATCTCTCTGGGCTATATCGAGTTCGAGGAAGGGGATCAGCGCATCTTTAACGCCCTCTGCAAAGAAAGCCCGCTGAACCTGCTCGACCTATCCACCCACCAGTGGTTCTGGCAGAACCCCTTTAAGGCCGAACGCGAGGAATACACCCTCATCTTCGGCCTCAAGGATGCCATCGACCAGCACTTCCGGGACAACCTGAGCGTGGAACAACTCGCCTCTTCCATCCATCACGATCACTATGCCCTCCACCGGCTCGTCAAAAACCGGCTGGGGCTGGCCATCAAGAACCTGGCGCAGAACAAACTCCTGCTGGAAAGCCAGAAAGACATCGCCTTTACCGACAAGCCCATACAGGAAGTGGCCTACGATTTGGGCTTCAGGGATCCCGCCTATTTCAACCGCTTTTTCAAACAAAGGACCCGGCATACACCCCTGGAATTCCGCAACGAGTTCGGTGACGAAGCCATCGATACTTTCCTGCAGGATCTGCTGCAACTCATCCAAGAACACCATCACGAACAGCACTCCCCTGCCTTCTATGCCGATAAGCTGCACATGAGCATCAAAACCCTCTCCCGCAAAACCAGAAACCGCCTCAACCAAAGCACCGGCGCCCTGATCCGCCGGGAGGTACTGCAAAGCGCCAAAACACTCCTGCCCCATCTACCCGTCAAAGAAGTCGCCTACGAACTGGGCTTCCGCGAAGCCAGCCACTTCTCCGCCTATTTTAAGAAATACACCGGTTCTTCTCCCACCGAGTTCCAATCTGTGAATCAGAATTAGCCTGGCCGGTTCTCACGTACCTCCAAACCAAAAAACGCACACACGCCCCCTCTTTGGCAAAAAACATAGGCACTTAGTACTACTTTGTTAACTTAACAGGAGCGCAAAGGCGCAGCGCGCCGGCGGATCATAGCCTATGGCGCAAGCCATAGGAAAACGTGACACGGCAGCGCGGTAAGCTGCGTAGCAGCGACAGAACCCAAACGGTTCTAGCCTGTCCCGGATCTATTCTGCCGCCGCTACGCGGCTTGCCTGCGGGATGGCTTTGTAGCCCATGGCTTGCGCCATGGGCTATTGTCTGTCGCAGCTCTGCTGCTGCTCCTTCGGCCAGGCCCGCGCTCCAGGCATTTCAGGCCGGCAGGCAAGCCTTTGGTCTTTGTGGCCCTATAGTACGTATAGGTGGCAGAGAAAAAAGCCTTGGATGCCCATATTAGCCAGCCGCCCAGCCGGGCCATACGGCTGGGCGGACGTAAGCCGCCGAGCCCCTACGGGCCCATCTGGGCAGCAAACCCTTCGTAGCAAAAAAGTACAATCCATTGCGCCTTTCTTGTACGTCCGCCGGCCCGCCACACCCCTACCTTTGTAGTACAAAATTCAATCACTAAAAAATTACAAAACATGCAAGTAGCCAAGCACCTGTCCGAAATGGACATCATGGTCGCCAAAGGCCAGATCGTCGAAGCGGTAGACAAATTCTTCAGCGACAAGGCCGAAACCCTTGATTTCGACGGGACAAAAACCACCACCAAAGCTCAAATGCTGGACAAGATGAACGGTTTCCTGGGCGGCATCCGGAAAGTGAACGGCATCACCCTCCACCATTCCATAGCTAACGGCCACATCAGCATGTCGGAATACACCTTTGATTTCGATATGCAGGACGGCAGCCACATCCTCTGGCACGAGATCATCCGCCGCGAGTGGCAGGATGGGAAGGTGGTGAACGAACAGTATTTTAAGAACTGACCCGTACCTCCGGCTTTCCAGCCGGAAACCGTATCCCCGAGCTTCTGCTCGGGAGGCACTCTTTCTCCGAGCGTAAGCTCGGAAGTACACATTCAAAACCATTTAATCATGAATTTCTCAAATGCATTGCTAAGTATGATTTTAGCCCTGATCCTCGCTGCAGGCGCCGCCTCCGCCCAGGACAACCAGGGCCACCACAACACCGACGACAGCAAGATCGCCCTGCAGGGCTACAGCCCGGTCTCCTACCTGGATCTCGGCCTGGCCCAGCGCGGCTCCGCGGCCTACAAGTCGGAACACAATGGCCTGAAGTACTTCTTCACCAGTGCCGAACAGAAGGCCGCCTTTGACGCGAATCCGGAAAAGTACCTGCCCCAGTACGGCGGCTGGTGCGCTACCGGCATCGCCGTCGGCGCCCACTTCCGCACCGACCCGCACAAGTTCCTCGTGCGCGACGGCAGGCTCTACCTCTTCCTCTACGACCTGGAAGTAGACGCCAAAGAGCTGTGGCTGAAAGACGAAAAGGGCATGGCCGCCAAAGCGGAGAAGAACTGGCGGAAGATGCATGGTAAGTAGATCCGCCTTGCTCAACCTGCCAGGTTTTCTCCATGTTCCACAATGGAATCGACCTGGCAGGTTTTGGTATTTGATTCTTGATTCGCTCCAAGACGAAGCTTGGAGGTACGGGGGGGGGTTGTGTAAAAAGGTACCTCCAAGCTTCGCCTTGGAGAATTTGAAATATATTCACCATTATCAAAGAAATATTTACACAATATTATTTTTATCGATTAACTTGAATTTAAGCTTTTTACACAACCCCAGACAAAAAGTCCGCGCCCGGTAGTATGTGTTTAGCGGCCGCTTATTCGGAGCGCCGCCTGCCTGCCGATACCGC
>CAYVVK010000707.1:0-3617 GCA_964454855.1 uncultured Phaeodactylibacter sp.
CTGAGCTGGAGCGCCCCTGTTCGCGTCAATGACGACCCGGCCGGCAGCCACCAGTTCTTCAGCTGGATGGCCGTTGACCCCACTACCGGCTTTATCTATATCGTTTTCTACGACCGCCGGAACTACGAGGACAAGCGCACCGACGTTTACCTCGCCTACTCCACAGACGGCGGCGAAACCTTCACCAACCAGCGCATCAGCGAAAGCCCTTTTACGCCCACTTCCAGCGTGTTCTTCGGGGATTACAACGACATCAGTGCCTATGATGGTAAGGTGCGGCCCATCTGGACGAGGCTGGATGAAGACGGGCTTAGTGTGTGGACGGCTTTGGTGGATTTTAAGGAGTAAGCTGCTTCGGAGGCGATACAGGAACCTTTGTTAAATTGCTTAATTGCCGGCGGGAGGAGGACAAGGTGATCGTTGGATTGTTAAATTGGAGGTGGGAAGCCGGGCTTAGAGAGGATTGTCAGAGCCTGTTTCGTATTATTTTGTGTGCTATGCAGCCAGCGGGATTGTTCAAACCGCTGTGTTTTTTGTTACGAACCTGCCTTCCTGCGGTCAGCAGGCAGGCCGCAAAGGCCGCAAAGGAACGCGAAGCTCCGACAGCTGTCGGGGTAACTCATTCGCCGTCAGGCGAATATCTTTGCGTCTCTCTGCGCCTGCCTGCCCAACTGGGCAAACTTCAGTTGGCCAGGTAGGCAGGTGCTCTGTGGTTCAATACGCCTGCGGTGACACACTTATTTGAACTATCCCCGGCCAGCCTGCTGTGCCGAAATGCCGAAACACCGTTAAGCCAGATTTCAGACGCCGGACGCCAGACGCCAGATGCCAGACGCCCACACACCAATACACTATCGTATCGGAAAACCGCAATACCGCAATACCATAAAACCGAAATACCGCCGCACCATTACACCAAAAGAGAGGGGCAGCCTCCAGTAATTCGGAAGCTACCCCATGCTCGACTTGTTATTAGCAAGCTTGTCCTCGTGGTGTGTGTAAGGACTATTCTTCTGCCATGAACGGATAGCGGTAATCCGTTGGCGGCACAAAATTCTCTTTCATGGCCCGGGCGGAGACCCAGCGGTACAGGTTGAGGATGGAACCGGCCTTGTCGTTGGTTCCCGACCCTCTTGCTCCGCCAAAGGGCTGTTGCCCTACTACTGCGCCCGTAGGCTTGTCATTGATGTAGAAATTGCCGGCCGCATGCCGCAACTTTTCCGTGGCCAGTACTACCGCCGCCCGGTCTTTGGAAAAGACTGCCCCGGTAAGGGCGTAGGGCGAAGTTTCATCCAGCAGTTCAAGCGTTTCTTCGAACTTCTTGTCTTCGTAAATGTAGACGGTCAGCACCGGGCCGAAGATCTCTTCGCACATGGTGCGGTACTTCGGGTCCTTGGCCTCGATCACGGTGGGTTGAATGAAGTACCCTTCGGACTTATCGTACTCGCCACCGGCGATGATCGTGGCTTTCTCGCTTTTCTTGGCTTCGGCGATATATCCGGAGATCTTATCGAAGGCCCGCTCGTCGATCACTGCGTTCATAAAGTTAGAAAAGTCTTCCGGATTACCCATTTTTATCGACTCTAAATCTTTTTGCAGCAACTTTTTTATTTCCGGCCACTTGCTCTTGGGCAGATAAGCGCGTGACACGGCGGAGCATTTCTGGCCCTGATATTCGAAGGCCCCCCGGACAAGAGCGGTCACCAGTTGTTTGACCTCGGCGGAGGGGTGGGCGATAATGAAGTCCTTGCCCCCGGTTTCCCCGACGATACGCGGGTAGGCCTTGTAGTTGCTCAGGTTTTTGCTCATGATCTGCCAGAGCGTCTGAAAAACACCGGTGCTGCCGGTAAAGTGGATGCCGGCAAAATCCGGATTGGAGAAAATGACGTCTCCGGCCACCGGCCCATCTACAAATACCAGGTTGATGACACCGGCGGGCAGGCCCGCTTCTTCCAGGATCTCCATGATCAGGTTGGAGGCATAGAGTTGGGACTCCGCAGGTTTCCAGACCACCACATTCCCCATCAGGGCCGGGGCGGCGGGCAGGTTGCCGGCAATGGAAGTGAAATTAAAGGGCGTAAGGGCAAAAATAAAACCTTCCAGGGGCCGGTATTCCATGCGGTTCCAGATGCCGCTACCGGAAATATTCAGCGGTTGTTCCTTGTAGATCTCCGTCATGTATTGCACATTAAAGCGCCAGAAATCACAAAGTTCGGCTACCGCATCGATCTCAGACTGGAAGACGTTCTTGGACTGCACCAGCATGCAGGCCGCGTTCATCTTCTGCCGGTAGGGCCCGGCCAGCAGGTCGGCTGCCTTGAGGAAGATGGCTGCCCGTTCCTGCCAGGGCATTTTTTCCCAGGAGGTTTTCGCTTTCAGCGCGGCGTCGATCGCCATTTTCACGTGCTCGGCGCCTCCTTTGTAGAAATGCCCCAGGGTATGCTTCAATTCGTGAGGCGGATGGATGGGACGGCGGTTTTCCGATTTCACTTTTTTCCCGCCGATGGTCATCGGCACTTCTATTTCTTTAGTTTTAAGTTCCGATAACATGCTTTTCAGCTCCGCTCGTTCGGGAGAACCGGGAGCATAATTGAGTACCTTTTCGTTTTTGGCTTCGGGAACCTTGAAATAAGCGTCTGACATAATATTTGACGGTGGTTTAAGTTGGTTAGAATTTGAACTGCAAAGCTACGCTTTTAGGGGTGGAATTTAAAATCTGGAAGCCTAAAGCAACGGCGGTAAATGGGAAAGCTGGCCGATCTCATAAGTCGGTTGCATATCAAAAGGGTTTTCCTCGCCTCCGGGGTTATACCAGCAGGCGTGAATGCCGAATTCCATTCCCCCCCTGATGTCGGCATTGATGTTGTCTCCCACAATGAGCACCTTCTCCTTCGCCGGCTGCCCGATCTCGGAAAAAGTATGTTCAAAAAAACCGGCATTGGGCTTGGAATGGCCAATTTCATCGGATACCACTACAGCCTGAAAAAAGGGCTGCAGGCCCGAACGGGCGAGGCGCGGGCGTTGTACTTCCTTCAGGCCATTGGTCACCATGGCCAGCCGGTAGCTACCCGCCAGTTGCTCCACCAGTTGCCGGGCCCCTTCCAGCAAATAGCCGGCTTCCGCCAGGTTGGCCAGGTAGGAACGGGCAAATTCCTTCTCATCGGCCTGCTCCCCGATCTCGGAAAAGAACAGCTCAAAGCGGCGCGAGCGAAGCTCCGTCCGGCTTATCTCCCCGTGCTCAAAGGCCTTCCAGCAGGCTTTATTGATGCGGTTATACAGATGATGGTGCGCTTCTTCAAAAGGAATCCCTAAAACCCTCAAAGCCCCACTAAGGGCGTGCCGCTCCGAGCGGTCGAAGTCAAACAGCGTGTTATCTGCGTCAAAAAGTATCCATTGGTATGACATGTTGTAATTCCTTTTGAATGGCTCTATTGCAAAACTGCGAACTTTTGAGCGCACCAAAACCCGGCTGCCCACTGCAAACTGCATACTGCCCTCGCGCACCCCTCGTTCCTCTGAAGGGGATGGCTAGTGCAGTCGGCAGTAAACCCCGGTACGGGCCCGTATGGGTAGTTGACAGTCGGCAGTCGAAATAATCAATGGGTTATCAATCTATT
>CAYVVK010000708.1:0-3616 GCA_964454855.1 uncultured Phaeodactylibacter sp.
CTTGCCCATGTCCTTGAGGATCTCGGTGACGCGGCGGGAGGTCTGGCTCTTGCCCACGCCGGTGCGGGTGGCGCAGATGGAGATGACCGGCTTGTTGCTCCTGATCATGGTATCGCGGGTGCCCAGCAGGGGGAAGTTGGCGCCCGCGGCATTGACGATGGAGCTGATGCTCAGCAGCTGCTCGTAGCTCACATCGCTGTAGGAAAATACGCAATCATCTACTTCGAGCTCTTGGATCAGTTCGGGCAGTTCGTCCTCATCGTGGATGGGAATACCACCGGGGTACAGCTTTCCCGCCAGTGTCGGAGGGTATAAACGATCTTCGATGTAGGGAATTTGCGCAGCAGTGAAGGCCACCACTTCATAAGCCTCATTATCGCGGAAGAAGGTGTTGAAGTTGTGGAAATCCCGGCCCGCTGCGCCGAGAATGATGACTCTGGTTCGTGCCATAGCAATTTGGTATTGGTTAGGTAATCGTGGCGCGGCCTTGCAGGCCGCAGGCCGATAGTGCTAAGGAGGGGCATAAGGCATAAAGGCGCTAAAACAATAATCAGGCCCCCCTCCTTGCCTAAAGGTTTTCCCCCAAGCTACGCAGAACCAAGATGGCGGGATATGACTTATCTCAGTGGGGAAGAGGGATATTTATCAGAGGTATAATTATTCAGGCCGATCTATTTCATCCCTTACACGCTCCCGCAAGCCCTCCAATTTTTCCCAGAGGTTCTTTCCCGGACAGGCTGTCTGAGCGAAATCCCGATGCCCTTCTATAAACTCCGCTTCTACCTGATAGTGGCGGCTGGCCGATGTCACCAGCTGGATTAACGCCTCCATTTGCTCTTCCGTGGGTTGCTGTTCTTCAAAATTTCCTTCTACGTTGATCAGCAGGTGGCCAGAGGGGTCATATTTGGTATTGGTGTCGCCGACAAATTGGGGGCCTCTTCCCTCGGCCACCTCTCCATTGGGGTAGATCACAAAATGGTAGGGAACATCCGCCCAGGCGGGCTTGGGTTTTCCATTTCCGAGTACGGTATTGCTCTGAGAAAAATTTTGCAGGCCCTGCATTTTTTTTACCGGGTCCATATCCGGAGAGGCTAATACGGCACTGTGGTGGATGGTAATGCGCTCGATGGTGTGAGGCTGCATCTCGAGAATGGGAGGCTGCGCTCCCCATTCTTCCCGCGAGATGAACGTTAAGGATTCAGGCAGCCGGCCCTGGAAGGTGGAGTCAGGCAGCTGAGAACGTTCGGGGCCAGCTTCTTGCACTGTATTCCCGGAACCCTCCTGTGAAGAGGCCTTTTCCACCCCGGAACCCGGGCAGCCCGGCAGGGAAAATGCCAGGATAAAAAGGAGGGCAGGCCATACTGCATGAAAAAATTTGCTGTTCATAAGAATTACCTGAGCTTTATTCATTTTCCGGAATTGTAATTGGGGATACGCCGGACCCTGTCCACACCCCTGATCTCCACCCTTTCTCTATCCTGGGAAATTTTCACCCCGTAGACTTTGGAGTCAAACTTTCGGTAATCCTCCACTGCCTTTCCGCATTGCCTTTCAGAAGAATAGGGCCCGATGAAAACCACATACATCTCCGCATTACTAATGGATGCGAAATCCGGAGGCCAGAGGTAACCGGCAGCGTAGCCTTTTCCGGCCAGTTCCTTTACTTTTTTCTGCGCCTGAGATTCATTTTTATAAGCGGCGATGTTCACCACATAAGCCGGCAACGGGCCGGAGAATTTTTCTTCGCCAGGCGCCTTTACGGCCTCTTCCACTACTTCTACCGGAGGTTTTGTTGCTCCCCCTTTCGATGAACCCGAAATTTTGCCGATGCCCCAAATGGCTATTACGGCCAGCAGCAGGGCGCCAGCCGCCATGGGCAGCCATTTCCTTAACGGTGCGGGGGATGCTGCCGCCCCGTCCGGCTCAACCCGCTCGGCTTTAGGGGGAGCAGGGCTTTGAGGTTTTTCCACTACCTGCGGGCGGGCAGGCGCCGTTTTTTCATGGCCGGCGATGATGGCTTCGATCGCCGCCTCGGCCTCGGCGCGGTATTTACCCTGTGGATATTCGGAGGTGTATTTTCGATAGGAAGACAGTTTGTTGCGGCGCTTTGCTTCCTGCCAGGCGGCCTCTTCTTCCAGTTCAGCTATGGTTTCCAGTGCAAGATGGGCGTAGCGGCCGTTGGGGTAGGCCTTATCATATTCGTAATAAGCCAGTACAGTATGGGTGTTTTTTGCCTTTTCCCAGGCCGCCTCTTCTTCCAGAGCAGCGATCCTTTCTTTCGCTTCAGCCGCCTGCTGGCCGCCGGGATGGTTTTCCAGGAACTGGCGAAAGGCAGGCAAAGTACCAGCGGCCTTAGCCCTGGCCCAGTCTTCGGATTCGAGAGCGCGGCGCCGGAAAATGTACTGGCCACCTTTATGGCCTACGCCGTAAAGTGGGTTGCCCTCCGGCAATTGCTCGTAATTGGAGCGCGTTTGCTCCACCACCCGGTCGACGAGCCTGGACACATTGAATTCTCTCCTGGCGTTGCGCCGCAGCGTATCCATTATGCTTTCCGCAAAAGGGCTGTTGCTTCCCGGCTCCCCATCGAAAACTTCCTCGTCGTGCCGCCCCGAACAAAGGGCCCAGCGCGAAGGAATGGCCTCCAGCTCTTTAATAGCGGCGCCAGACCGGCTGGCTCCGCGTACGAACAGTGAGCCGGAAAAACAGGAATCGGAAATGAGCAGCGTGTGCAGGGCTTTGAGGGTCTCAATGTACTCCCGGACCGTGGAATTGCGGATGTATGCTGCCGTGTTATCCCGTTCTGCATTGGTCGGTATCCAATACCCTTTACCGATCTCCTTGTTGAGATGGCCATGGCCGGAGTAATAAATGAGCAGCTTGTCGGCAGGCCCTACCTCTCGCTGCAGGCGGTCGAGCGCTTCTATGATATTCTCCCGGGTGGCTTCCTCATCGTAAACAGTAATGGTGTATTCGGGGGTGAAATCGTATTCTTTGAGAAGGAGTGCAGAGATGTCCCGGACGTCCTTTACGGCATTATTCAGAGTCGGAAAATGTGCATACTTATTGATCCCGATCCCAAAGAACCAGGAGTGGCCCCCTGTCGGCTTCGGCATATCGTTAAAGTCGGTGAGTACTCCCCGTTTCGTTTCTTTTGGGCTTTCGGGCATGATGGTTTGGGTTTTAGGTAGTTATCATGCTAAAAATACGGATTTATTTGTCTTTTTTCAATTTAACTGGTACGAGTACCCCCTTTCCTAAAACCTTATTGCTTACTGCCCAAAAAAAAGATGACACCTTTCCCTGCCAGAAAAATGGCAGATGGGGGAAAGATGTCATCTTAAATTTGCCCTTTGGGCTAAATTTGATCCTGGGCCTTACCCATAGAAAACGGGCCCGTACTGGGGCGGGCCCGTACCGGGGCGGGTTTCGCCATGCTCAACAATCTTCTCGGAACGCCTGAGGATAAGGCGCTTTAGGCTCTACTACCGAAGCAGTATGAGTTAACTAAACCTGTCCAGCTGCTTAATTCTTAAACTGCTCCGCCTCCGTACTGCCCGTCATGGCGGTAGTGGACGACTTGCCCTGCTGCACCGTATTCTGGACATAGTCGAAATAC
>CAYVVK010000709.1:0-735 GCA_964454855.1 uncultured Phaeodactylibacter sp.
TTCTACGTGGAAACAGCCACCGGTACCCTTGGCGACACCATCTGCCTGGACATCCGGGTGGATGGCTTCCAGGAGGTTATGGGCATGCAGTACAGCCTGCGCTGGGACCCGCAGGCCCTGCGGTTCAGCGGTTTGGAGAATCTCGGCCAGTTTGGCCTGGTGGACAACCACTTCAGCCTGGCCGAGACTGCCGTCAATGAGGGGTACCTGGCACTTTCCTGGTTCGACCCGCTCCTGCAGGGCGTAAGCCTGCCCGACGGCAGTTTACTGTACTCCCTTTGCCTTGAAGTGCGGAATGAAGATGCCCTATTGCAGCCGGTTTCCTTTTCCGCCGACCCTACAAAGGTGGAGCTGTTTGACGCCTACTCGGAAGTGTTTTCTGCCTACAGCCTCATCAACGGCGGCGTTTACACCGGTATGGGAGAGGCGCCGCGGATTGTGGATGCCTGTGCCCTGGTAGGCGATTGCCAGGGCAGTCAGTCCATAGATATCAGCATGGAGCCCGCTGCTGCCAACTATGGCTTCCAGTGGAAAAAAGGCAGCAGGCTGATAGCTACAGCGGAGGATCTCAGCGGAGAGATCGGCGGCACCTATTCCCTGTTGGTGACGGATGAGCAGGGAGTGGCGGCCACCGGCCTGTTTTACCTCCTGCCCGCCGGCCTGCCGAACATCATCGAAGCCGAAATTACAAATGCCAGCTGTCATCCCGGGGCGGATGGGGCCATACGGCTGAAC
>CAYVVK010000709.1:745-3613 GCA_964454855.1 uncultured Phaeodactylibacter sp.
GAGCCATCAAAACCTGCTGCTGGAGTGGAGCCACGGCGCCACCGGCACTTTTGTGGAAGAACTGGAAGCTGGTGATTATGAAGTCACCATTACCAACCTGCTTTCCGGCTGTTACTACCGGGAAAGTTATACCGTTGGGCGGGGCAGCAACCAGCCGCTGGCCGCATCGGTACAATGGGCCGATTGCGGGGAGGAGAATGGGGCCATTACCATCATCGATCCGCCCGGCGGAAGCTATTCCTTTGAATGGAGCCACGGGGAAACCAGCTTAAACGCCGATAGCCTGGCGCCGGGCCAGTACACGCTGACTCTCGACTATGGCGAGGGATGTACTGTAAGCCAGGCCTTTAACATAGGGCTGAACGATTTTGCCGTGGTGGAAACGGCAACCTCCAATTGTTCTGACAGCAATACGGCTGATGTGACGGCGGCGATACAGTCCGGCGGAACGCCGCCCTTTATCTTCCAATGGAGCAATGGCCAGGTAGATACCCATGCCGTACAGAGCACCCTGATAAGTGTGGAAGTGGGAGTTCCTTATTCCCTCACCATTACCGATGCCTCCGGTTGTGTGCAAAGCGCCGGGCCCATCGTTCCGCAATGTGAGCCGCTTTCCATCGCTACCCTCGCGGTAGGAGAACGGAACAGCCGGGCCGGCAAGCGGGTTTGCCTGCCCGTGACGGCGGAGGCCCTTCAGGATCTGGACTCTTTGCAGTTCGCGCTGCAATGGAATCCTGCCTTACTCTACCTGGAAGGCGTTCAGCCGGGCCTGCTCCAGCACGGTTTTGATCTCAGCCAGAGCGAGGAGGGCATTTTCCGCCTGGCCTGGGGAAGCGGAGGTTCCCCGCTATCCATCGACGGTGAGGAATTGCTGTTCGATCTCTGTTTTACGGTGATCGCCTCTCCGGGGCAGGCGGTGCCCATACGTTTTCTTCAGCCTCCTCTGGCGTACGACATTGGCCAGGAGCCCCTATTCCTGCAAACCGTGGATGGGGCCGTATTCCTGGATAGCGTTATGGGAGAAGATGCCCTGCAGCTCAATGTGGACAGTGGCACCGTAGAGGCAGGCGAGGCCATTTGCCTGGATATTAGCACCCGCAATTTTACGGAGGTGTTGGGCATGCAGTTCAGCCTGCGCTGGAATCCCGATACGTTGAGGCTGGATTCCATTGTGCTGGACGGCGAACTGCCAATGACGCTAAATAACTTTAACCTGCAGGGCTCGGCGGAAGGGCGCCTTTCCGTGCAGTGGCTGGACAACTCGCTGGCGGGCGTCAGCCTGCCGGGAGAGGCCCGGCTGTTTACCGCCTGTTTTACCGCCGGGCCGGAAACGGGGCAAAGCCTGCTGTTCTTTTCCTCCGTTCCCACCCTGATCGAGTTTACCGATGGAGATCTCCTTCTGCCGGTAGAAGTGGGGAACGGACTGGTGGAGGTCCTTCCGGAACCCGTCCGCCCCGGTGATACCGACCGGAGCCGGCAGGTGAACCACTACGACCTTCTGAATATCGGGCTGGGCTACGGC
Source organism: uncultured Phaeodactylibacter sp. (assembly GCA_964454855.1). GTDB lineage: Bacteria > Bacteroidota > Bacteroidia > Chitinophagales > Saprospiraceae > CAYVVK01. The sequence goes on from CAYVVK010000709.1 coordinate 2,268, forward strand.
GCCACTGGCCCCGAACGCCCCAATGCGGCCCTCACCTGGGAAAAGCAGCCCGCGCCGGGATGGGAACATGCCACTCCGGCCTCGGGGGTCGACTTCAAACACCTGGATACTGACGGCAACGGCCGGATCGAAGCGGCGGATACCCTCGCCATCGTGCTGAACTACGGGCTGCATGCCAATCCTTTTTCGCCCGAAGCGCCGCCCCTGCGTACTGCCAATACTCTGATGTACGTCCGGCCTGATACCATCAGCCCGGGTGAGCCCGTGGTTTTCGACATCATGCTGGGCGAGGAAGCCATGCCTGCTGAAGAAGTGTACGGCATCGCCTTTACCGTGGTGTACGACACCGCCGCTGTGTATCCGGGCAGCGCCGTGGTTATGCTGCGCCAATCCTGGATGGGCATTCTCGATGAAGGGCTGCTGTTGCTGCAGCATGATCATCCGGAGCGGGGCAGGCTGGATGTGGCCATTACCCGCACGGATGGCATCGATGTATCTGGATATGGGCCGCTGGCGCAAATGTATATCACCATTCAGGACGTGATCTTCCGCCGCCTGCCGGATCATGAGTTGCTGTTCGATATCGAAAAAATACGGCTCATTAACAGCCGGGAAGAGTTGGCGGCCGTTACCGGGCAGCAGTCGGCTTCGGTAGTGCTCGGGGCGGTCAACGGTGTGGGGGAGAGCAGCAGGGAACCACATATTCGTGTCTTTCCCAACCCTACGCCAGACATCGCCTATTTCGATACGCCCGCAGAGTGCGCCGAATTATTCAGCCTGGACGGCCGGCAGCTTCTGGAAAAGGACCATGTTGGGCAGTTGTCCCTCGGCCACCTTCCCACCGGCCCTTATCTGCTGCGGTTGTGGAGAGATGGGCAGGCCTCGGTTCATCTGCTTTGCAGGCATTAAGTAGGCGGACAGATTTAGTTTACTTATACTGCTTCGAAAGCAGAGTCTGAAGCGCTTTGTTCTCGGGCGTTCGGGGCGGATTGTTACATTGTTGAATTGTTATATTGTTCTGTCCACCTACTTAAGCAGTTCTACCAATATTACATGCCTACGGCATGCTATGGCTATCGCTTGCTTCGTTCTACTTACGGCCCGACGGGCCAATATGCCCTAGCACGGGGCAGCGCCCCGTGTAACAACAATAATAGCGCGGCACGGCCCAGCGGGCCAGCATAAACTTCTACAGTCTTTCGCGAACGAAACGGCGTTTTCTTTGCACGGCCGAACGGTATGTGTTTAGCGGCCGCTTATTCGGAGCGCCGCCTGCCTGCCGATACCGCCAGCTAATCTTTATACACAAAAATTCGAGAATAGACATGACGGGTTGAATCTGCCAG
>CAYVVK010000710.1:0-3606 GCA_964454855.1 uncultured Phaeodactylibacter sp.
GCTAAACTAGCGACCAGCTGTGTCAGCAGGCCCGCCAACAGGAATACCCCCGGGCTCAGTTTTATCGCATAGGCGTACTGTTGCAGCCAGGATTGCAGCAGGTAGTAGGCAGCCATCCCTCCCAGCACAAAGCCGATCAGCGAGAGGTAGAACAGCCGGCGGTGCAACAACAGCAGGATCTGGCGCACTGAAGCGCCCAGCACCTTGCGGATGCCGATCTCCTTTACCCGGCGGGCCACCGTGAATGCCGCCAGGCCATACAGGCCCAGGCAGGCGATGAAGATGGCCAGCAGAGAAAAGATACCGATCACCTTCAGCATGCGGTTTTCCGCCAGGTAATCTTTGGCAAGAAACTCATCGAGGAAGTAGTAGTCGAAAGGGTAACGGGCTTCGTAAGACTCCCACAACTGTCCGATGGCGGGAAGCAGGCTGGACAATTGTTCCTGATCAAAACGCACGGAGATGTTGTGCCTCCTGCCATCCAGGTACATCACGAGCGGGCCGATGGGCTGCTGAAAGGTGTCGTAGTGGAAGTCCTTCACCACGCCCACGATGCGGATCGGCTCTCCTTCGTTGGAGAATCTCAGTGTTTTCTCCAGCGGCCTGTCCCAGCCCATCTGCCGGGCCAGTTGCTCGTTGATGACCATGGCGCCGTAGCTCGTGTCCGTCGGGAATTGAGACGAAAGAAAGCGCCCGCTGGCCAACTCGATGCCGAAGGTCTCCAGAAAGTTTTCATCTACCCGGTAGATCTGCGCCGGCACTTCTTTGCCATTGCTGCCTTCCGGTAAGATGGTAGACCCGAAAGTGCCCGTCCGGATAGCGGCCTGGCAGATGGAAACGGACTCTACCCCAGGCAATTGCTCGAGTTCGGTGCGGAAAATATCGCTCTTCTGTTCTATACCCGGCGGCGTGTTCATCACCATCACCTGCTCCTTGTCAAACCCCAGGTCTTTGGTGAGGATGAAAGTCATCTGCTCGTTCAGCACCAGCGTGCCGGCGATCAGGCCTACGCTGAGGGCCAGCTGCAGGGTGGTAAGTACATGCCGTGGGCTGGCGCTGCCTTTAGGTTCGGTTTTTCCACTCTTGAAGACCTCTACAGGCCGAAAGCCGGAGAGGACTACCCCCGGGAATACGCCCGCCAGCAGGCTCACTACCACAGCTACCAGGCCGAGGAACCCCAGCGACCAGCCGTCTGCCAGCATCTCCTGCGGCACCTCTCTGCCGAACAGCTGATTGAAACGCCCCAGCAGAAAGGAAGCCAGCGCCAGGGCAGCTAATACAGCTAGGCTGGCAAATACAAAGGTCTCCGTTAAGAACTGAAACAACAGCACCCGGCGCCCGGCGCCCAGCACCTTCTTCACCCCAATCTCCTTGCTGCGCTCTACCGACTTGGCCGTGCTGATATTGATGTAGTTGAAACAGGCGATCAGTAATACCAATGCCGCAATGATGGAAAAGGTGCGCAGGAATACCGCGCTGCCGTACTTATTACCGCGCAGGTATTTGATGTCGTCGGAATGCAGGTATACTTCGCTCAGCGGCTGCAGGTAAAAATCGTAGCGATCCGTGCGGTTGGCCATGTACTGCTCTACGAATGCCGGGAATTTAGCCTCCACGGCTTCCTCCTTTTCAGGAGACTGCAAGACCAGGTAGATATACACCGTCTGCCCCAGCCAGTTGTTCATAAAACTAAATTCGTGCAGGCCCGAGCCAGGCTCCGTAGAAGCCCAGGAAGCCAGCGCCTCAAATTGCAGGTGAGAGCGCCGCGGCGGATCTTTCAATATACCTGTTACCGTGTATTGCTGCTCGGAGAGCCCGGTAATGGCCTTGCCTACCGGGTCTTCATTTCCGAATAACGACCTGGCCAGTTGCTCCGTCAACAGCAGCTGCCCCGGCGCGCGCAGGGCATCGGCATCGCCCCGAAGTAGTTCAAAGTCAAAGACATCCAGAAAGTTGGTATCGACAAAAACGAAACCTTCGGTACCTACCGACTGATCTTTGTATCCCAGCAGCACCTCGTCGAACCAGGGGGCGTAATGGGTAGCGCGCTCCACTTCCGGGAAGTCCTGCACCAGCCTAGGCGCCATCAGCCCGGGCGTCTCGCTTACCTTGAAGCGCTCGCCACTTTCCTCCATCACCCATTTGTTGACCCGGAATATTCTTTCTCCCTCTTCGTGGAAGGCATCATAAGCCCCTTCATCGCGGATGAAGGTGAAGGCCAGCAGCACAGCCGTAACCCCCAGCACCAAGCCGCTGAGGTTGATGAGAAAGTACGCCCGCTCCCGGGCGAGCAGGCGGCGAATGATGGTGTAGTAGTGTCGGAGCATGGCAGTTATTTTTTTTGTCGGAATGTCGAGACGTCGAGGGGTCGAGACGTCTTCATAAAAAGAGAGGCCTTTTTAGATCCGGACGCCTGGACATCTGGACATCTCGACATCTGGACGTCTTGACGTCTGGGCCTATTCTGTCTTCAAAGCTTCCGCCGGATTAGCCGTCGCCGCCCGTACGGACTGATAGCTCACGGTCAGCGCAGCGATGAACAATGCCAGCAGCACCGGCAACAGGAAGAACCACCAGTTCAGCCCGATGGCGTAGGCGTAGTTCTTCAGCCACTGTAGCAGCAGGTAATAGGCCAGCGGCAGCGCCACCACGGAGGCCAGCACGATCAGGCGCACGTATTCTTTCGACAGCAGCATCAGGATCTGCGATACGCTGGCGCCCAGCACTTTACGGATGCCAATCTCTTTAGTGCGGCGCGATACGCTGAAGTAAGACAGGCCGAACAGCCCCATGCAAGCCACCAGAATGGCCAATACCGTGAACACCCCAAAGGCGTAGCCGAAGCGCAGGTCGGCCTGGTACTGGGCTTCGAAGAACTCGTCGAGGAAAAAAGAGTTGAAGGGCGCTTCCGGGAAGTGGGTTTTCCAAGCCTGCTCCGCAAAACTCACCAGTTCCTTTGGGTCTTGGGTTTTCACTTTCAGCGAATAATAGGAAAAGCCAAAGGGTTGATACCAGTAGCAGATCGGTTTGTAGTCAAACTTGATCGATTCCTGGTGGTAGTCTTTAATCACCCCCACCACCCTGCCCATGGGGCTGCCGTCGCCGGCGATGATCTGACCGCCCAACGCAGCCTCTGCATTTTCGAAACCAAATACATCCACCGCCGTTTCGTTGAGCACGACCCCAAAACGGTCGGTCTCGAAAGGCTCACTAAAATCCCGGCCGGCAATGATCTCCATATCATACTGATCCATAAATTGCCGGTCGACCAAAAAGGTGCGGAAGCGCTTGTAACCGGGGTTTGGCGACTCCGCCCAGCGCAGCCCCCAGGAGTTGCCCACCTCCTTGCCGGGAATATCGCCGGAAGCGGCTACACCCGTAATATCCGGATGCGCCAGCAGCTCCTGTTTGAAGGTGCGTATCCTATCTGCTTTGGTACTGTCCTGATAGGTGATGTCCATCAGGGCCAGGGTCTGTTCTATATCGATACCCAGGTCTTTCTGCCGCATGTAGTTCACCTGCTCGTAGATGGCCACGGCTCCGGCAATGAGGCCGATGGTGGCCACGAACTGCAGGCCTACCAGCCCCTGCCGCAGGCCGTTCCCT
>CAYVVK010000711.1:0-1050 GCA_964454855.1 uncultured Phaeodactylibacter sp.
GGTGGCCAGGGGACTTGGGGGACTGGGGGACTGGGGGACTTGGGGACTTGGGGACTTGGGGACTTGGGGACTGCCCGCTGCCAAAAGGCAGGCCATGAGCCACTGCTCTGTGAGTGGCTCATGGCCTGCCTTTCAGTTCGCTTTTATGATCTTTTTCGTTTCTGCAACTTGCCCATCCACTTCCAGCCTCAGCCAGTAGATGCCGTTCGCCAGGTTTTGGCCCAGGCTGAACTGCCCCTGCGGGTCCTGAATGTCCAGGCGCTGCACTTCCTGCCCGTAGGCGTTGAAGAGGCGGAACTGCCCGTTGCGGAAGCTGCTCTCCAGATCATAGCTTACCGTCAGCTCTCGGCTGAAGGGATTGGGGAAGGCATTGATGCGGCTTATGGCCAGCGGCTCTTCCACATCCGTGAGGGCGCCCTCTTCTACGAGGAACTGGTCTACGCCGCCTTCTACGATATGGTCCTGAGCAGCATCATCGCCGGTTTCGAAGATGATCCGCATATTGTCTGTTAGCTCGATGAAGTCAGCCAGGTGGATCTCGCCGGTCGGCCGCCAAAGGCTGAGGGAGAAGTTGTAATTCTTCAGCTCCACTTCCTCCGTTCCGTTGTTCACCCGGATGGAGAAATTATCATTGGGGGCACTGTTGCCAAGGTCATTGTAGAACCAGTAGCGAGCTGTGAGAATAGGGTCGGTATAGGAAGTGAGGTCCATTACCGGAGAAATGAGTGTAACGGTGCCGTTGTCCACATCGTCATCGCCAATGCCACCCCCACCGTTGCCGGTAACGTAGCATTCGCCGCCCAGGTCATCTGAAGCATCACTTTCAGGGTTGGCTTCCCGCCCCTGCGAATAGGTGCCGACGGGCGCTCCCCGTTCCCACAGGCCGGCGGTGGCGCCATCATTTTCGGCCGTCCATCCCAGGCCGAAGAGGAAATCGTCCTGATAGCCTTCCTGGAGTGCTATGGTGAGGCTGGTGTTGCCGTTGAGCAGTACATCATCGATCGAGCCCGGGCGGGTCCGCCTCCGACTGCCGCTCAGCGATCGGGTGAC
>CAYVVK010000711.1:1060-3602 GCA_964454855.1 uncultured Phaeodactylibacter sp.
CTTGGTGCAGGTAGCCCCATGCACCGGCGTACACGGTGTACGTATCTTCGACAACGTCCAGGAGGGAGAAGTTGCCATTGGCGTCGGTGGTGCCCCGGTAGGAGAAGTCCTGGCCTACGGCCAGCACCTGGGCATTGGGAATGGCCTGCCCGCCTGCATCACGTATGGTTTTACCGGTGATGGAGAAGGCTCCCAGGGGCGCCAGTTCGACTTCCAACTCTACCAGCAGGCCGTTCTCGAGCTCTACGGAAAGTGTTTTTTCCTTGTATCCATCCAGGGAAAAGGTAACATTAAAAGTACCGCTGATGGCCTGCCCGGTCTCGAAGCGGCCGAAGGCGTCGGTAATGCCAAGGTTCGGCTGTTCCGAATCGATGCTTACCTGTACATCCTGCAGGAAGGCGCCGGTCAGGGAGTCGGTGACGACACCTTCCAGCCAGCAGGCGCGTACGAAGTTGGGCTGCAGCACGTACAGGCCGTTGCCGATGTCGGAGACCAAGACCGTCTGAGAGGGCAGGAAGGGATACAGGCCCCAGGCGCCGCTGAAGCCGCCGTCGCCCCCCAGCCAGGTATCGAAGTTGCCCACCTCGATGAGGTTGCTTGGGCGGGAGGCATCCACCACCTTGCCGCCATCGGTGTAGTAGGAGATAAGCAGCCAGTTATCCCAGACATGGACATTGTGCGGGATCACTCCCGCGCCCAGCGTGGCAATGGGCTGGTAGCGGTCCAGCTCGGTAATGTTGCTGAAGTCGGTGATGTCATAGGCCGCTACCGGCGCGTTGGCGCGCTCGTCGGTGGTAAAGGCCACAGTTTCTTCTGCGTTGGTCCAGATGTTATGGGTAAATCCGAAAGGGGTGGGCTGGGTGCCGAGCAATTGAATATTGGTTTTGTTGGAAACATCATAGATGGCCATCCGGCCGGCATAGATCTCCGAAGCGTACATATGGTCGTTGATGGTAAATACATCATGGGAGTAGATGGCTGGCGCTGCCGCTACAAAAACAGGCAGGCCGTCCTCGGTATCCACATCTGCAATGAGCATACCTCCGTTGTTGATGTTGGTGCCGGCCAGGTAAAGGTAACCGGAATCATCGACGAAGAGGTTGTGGCAGGAGGAGAGAGTGCCCAGCCCGGTGATCGTAGGCGTCCATTCAATGGATGGGGCGGCATCGGGAAGGCCGGAGAGGTCGACCACGGCGATGCCGTTGCTCGTTTCATTGCTTACATAGGCGAAGTTGCCCCAGGTCTTTATATCGCGCCAGGTAGAGTTTGGCCCGGCAATGAATGCCACTTCCGTAGCATTTTCCGGATCTTCCAGGCTGACGATGGACAGGCCGTTGCGCAGGCCCACCAGAGCGTATTCGGTGCCAGTTTCGGGATCTGCCCATCCCCAGACATCATTGAGGCTGGTATTGTATTGCACTCTGTCCAGCAGGCTCATGTTCAGCTGGGCGATTCCCTGCTGAAGCAGGAAAGCGGCGAAAAAGAAGAAGATAAGGGCTTTTTTTGTTGGGAATTTACACATGTGGTTGTTAGTAAGATTTAGAGGATGGATTGATTAAAAGTGCACAAATATAAAATCTTTTGCGGCCAATAGGTTCTAAGATAGCCGGGCCACGATCGCAATTGTTAGACGGCTGACACATATCAGGCGGCCGTTTTCACCTTCTATGTCGATATTCCAGACGTGCATGCGCCGCCCGATGCGCAGCGGGCGCACCGTTCCGGTGACATAGCCTCCGGTAGCCGGCCGCAGATGATTGGCGTTGATCTCTACGCCCACCGCCGTTTCTTTATCCGTATCTTCGATGCAAAGCACGGAGGCTACACTGCCCAGGGTCTCGGCCAGCACAGCAGAAGCACCGCCATGCAGCAGGCGCATGGGCTGTACCGTGCGGTGGTCGACGGGCATGCGGGCCTGCAGAAAGTCATCTCCGAAACCGGTGAATTCGATGCCGATATGGCTGACCATGGTCTGGGCAGAGATCTGATTGAGTCCCTCAATGGTAAATTGTTGTTTCCAGATCATCTATCTTTGTTTTGGTAAACGATTTGCAGGAGTTCGTAATTTTTTGCTAATTCGGGCACTTCACCATTTCAGGCCAAAATCTTTGACAATGAAAATATTCCACAACCCACGTTGCCGAAAGAGCAGGGAAACTTTAGCCATTCTTGAGGATAAAGGTATTAAACCGGAAATAGTTCTCTACCTCAAGGAGCCGCCCGGGCGTGAAGAACTGAAGAGCTTATTGCGCAAGCTGGATATGCAGCCTTCAGCACTCATCCGGAAAGGCGAGAAGATTTACAAGGAAAATTACAAGGGAAGATCCCTGACGGAAGAACAGTGGCTGGAGGTCTTGCTGGAACACCCTAAGCTGATGGAGCGCCCCATCGTCGTCGAGGGAGAGAAGGCCGTAGTCGGCCGCCCACCTGAGAATGTACGCTCATTATTTTGAAAATGAAAGGCCTTCCCAAATACGCGGTGCTGTTGCTGCTGGCCCTTGCCTTGTGGAATTGCCGCGAGGCAGGCCCCCGCGATGAGGCA
>CAYVVK010000712.1:0-3596 GCA_964454855.1 uncultured Phaeodactylibacter sp.
CCTGGCTACCAGGTGGCTGCTGGCCGGGCTGGACGACGGTGTGGTGGGCGCCAATAGCCAGAGCGGCAGCCCTTCCCTGCAGCACCCTGATGTGTACGGTTACCTGCCGCCCAGCAACCGCATATACGACCTGGGCATTGCTGTTCAACGGGCCGTGCCTTATTATTCTGAACAATACATCACACCGGCTCTGGCCGGATACGGCAGTATCCCCTTTCTCGCCCCCTCCGGAATGGTGCAGCCGGCCGGCCTTCTGCCTGTTTCGCCCTCCCCCCGCTACGCCAATCACTACCCCTTTATCCAGAGCACGGCTGACCATAACCACCCAATGGCGCCAACGATACCCTACTTCTCCACCTTCGGCGCGAGCAATACGGAAGAGAGCCTGGTTGCGGAGAACAACTTCATCTTCGCCAGCGGATTGGTGAACCCGGACATCATCAGTTCCATGCAGCAAAGCATCCGCGGGCAGGACTTGATACTGACTTTCAGCCTCAGCTATCCGGTATTCAGTTTTCCGCCGCCTGCCTTCAGCTGGCAGCAATTGACATTTACGGCCACCGTGCCGCTCTGGCGCCGCACCTATCGCCTACTGGCGGATGGGTGGCGGGAAACGGATTACGTCTACCGTTTCGTCCTGCGGTAATACGGGTTCCCGGACGGAGGTTGAATAATCCGGGCCTGGATGATGGCGCTTGAAGCGTTTATTCCTTCAAAAAACCAAATGGTGAAACCGGGCGCCTTTGCCTTTTTGCTTAGCCGGGATGCATCACCCTGCTACAGCTTCAACCGCAACCCAGCCCGCACCCACCAGGAATAAAACTCCTGCTGCTTGATCACCTCCGTAGTGCCCAGGCAGAAGCGCAGGGGCGTATTGGTGATGTTGATCATATCGGTGAAGAAGTTGAGCTGGCGGTTGAGCTGATAGTTCATGGTGAGGCCGAGGCGCAGGGCTTCGTCGTAGTACTCGTCGAGGCCGGGGCCGATCTCGATGAGGAATTCGTCCTGGTAGTTGGCCGTCAGGCGGGCGAAGAACTTATTGGAGTCGTAGAAGAAGCCGAAGATGGCGGCAAAAATATAAAACCGGAGGCAAATTCCGTACCTTCATCAAAACAAACGACAAAACCATGCGATACCTCCTCCCCCTCCTCCTGCTGGGCCTCTTCGCCTGCAAGAAGGCCCCCGAAGAAAAACAAGAAGAAACCACCGAAGAAGCGCCATCCTACGCCACCACCGGCGAGATCATCGTACAAGACGCCCGGCTGGCGGAGATCCTCGACACCAGCGCACCCATTGAGATCCTCGCCGAAGGCTACACCTGGGCAGAAGGGCCGCTCTGGCTGGAGAAAGAACAGCTGCTGATCTGGTCGGACGTGCCGCGGAATACCGTCTACCAGTGGAAGGAAGGCGCCGGCGACACCGTCTACCTCCACCCCTCGGGCTATACCTCCGATGCGGAAAAAAGAGGCGAAACCGGCTCCAACGGCCTGCTGCTCAGCCCCGACGGAAAGCTGGTGCTCTGCCAGCACGGCAACCGGCAGGTGGCTATGATGGACGCGCCCCTCAGCGGCCCGAAGCCGGATTTCATTACCATAGCCGACACCTACGAGGGCAAGCGCTTCAACAGCCCAAACGATGCCGCCTACGATGGACGGCCACCTCTACTTCACCGACCCGCCCTATGGCCTGGAAAAGCAGGAAAACGACCCCGACAAAGAGATCCCCTTTCAGGGTGTTTACCGGGTATCGCCGGAGGGCGAGATATTCCTGATGACCGACGAGCTGTCGCGCCCCAACGGCATTGCCTTCAGCCCGGATTTCTCCAAATGCTACGTCGCCAATTCCGACCCGGAACGCGCCCTATGGATGGTGTACGATCTCGATGAGAACAAAAACTTCACCAACGCCCGGGTATTTTTTGATGCTACTGATATGGCCCCGGACAATAAAGGCCTGCCGGATGGCCTGAAGGTAAACAAAGAGGGTATCCTCTTTGCTACCGGCCCGGGCGGCGTGCTCGTATTCACCCCCGAGGGCGAGCACCTGGGCACCATTTCCACCGCCCAGGCCACGGCCAACTGCGCTTTTAATGCCGATGAGTCGGTATTGTATATGACGGCGCATATGTATATCACCCGGGTGGCTTTGAAATAAGAGGGTGTTCCGTTGACTTGGTTTCGAGCGGTACATTTTTTTTCGACAGGCTGCTTGACAGCGAGTATGCTTAGGGGCCTCTTACAGCCCGAAGGGCTAACATAGCTTAGGGGGTTGTGTAAAAAGCCTAAATTCAAGTTAATTGATAAAAATAGTATTGTGTAAGTGTTACTTTGATAACGGTGAATGTATTTCAAATTCTCCAAGACGAAGCTTGGAGGTACCTTTTTACACAACCCCTGAAATATTACCATGCCTTTGGCGGCCTGCCCCGGTACGGGCCCGTTCGGGAAGGGCCAGCATAGTTAAAGAGGGTATGTTGCCCTTACGGGGCGCTACCACGGGGGACTCAGTACACGGGGCGATTGCCCCGTGCTTAGATAGGCTGGCCCCATGGAATTCGCGACGCGACTATTCCACAGGGCCGTCTTCTCTGCGAACTCCGCAGCCTGCCTGACTTGCCATCGGCAGACAGGCTGTCCAAAACAAAAACAAGCCGAAGGCTTGTAAATCAGGAAGAGATTTTTTTCGAACAACTCAGGCGCCAATAGGGATGCCTTCGCCTAAGGCTACGACAGCCGGAGAAAATTGGCGCCCAAGGATAATACTGAATATGCATAAAGATCCCTATCTGCTCACCGAAGCCGCCATTCAGGAGCCGCCCACCGGCTTTTGGGCAAAACTGAAGCACCTGGGGCCGGGCTTCATCCTGTCGGCCACCATCGTCGGCTCGGGGGAGCTTATTGCGACGACCACCCTGGGGGCACGGGCCGGCTTTATCACCTTCTGGGTCATCATCGTCAGCTGCCTGGTGAAGGTGGCCATTCAGATCGAGTTCGGGAGGCATACCATCCTTACCGGAGAGACCGCCATGCAGGCCTTTCAGCGGCTGCCGGGCCCGGTGCTGGGCAAGGCTCGCTGGCCGGTGTGGACGGTACTGCTCGCCATGGTGGTTAAACTGCTTCAGGTAGGAGGGATCGTAGGCGGAGTGGCCATTATTCTGAATATGGTGGCCCCCGGGTTGAGCACTTCATTCTGGGCTTTCCTGATTGCCGTGGTGGTAGCCGCCATGATCTTCCGGGGGTACTACCGCTTTATCGAGAAGTTCTCCCTGAGCATGATCGGCTTTTTTACGCTCTTCACCTTCGCTTCCCTCTACTTCCTGAATTACACCCCCTACTCCATCGGCTGGGAGGACATCCGGCTGGGGCTGCAGTTTCAGCTGCCCGCAGAGGCCGTGGCGGTGGCCATCGGCGCCTTCGGCATCACCGGAGTAGGAGGCGAGGAGATCCTGTACTACAACTACTGGTGCCTGGAAAAAGGCTATGCCGCCTACTCGGGCCCTGCCGAGGAGGGCCCGGCCTGGGAGGAGCGGGCAAAGGGCTGGATACGGGTCATGTACCTGGATGCCCTTCTGGCCATGGTGCTGTATACCGTGGTAA
>CAYVVK010000713.1:0-3595 GCA_964454855.1 uncultured Phaeodactylibacter sp.
GTAGGCGCCGAGCAGCAGTTGCTGGCCGGTCTGGCCGCGGGCGTAGAAGGTGCGGCGCACCTGTACGCCCCCAAAGGAGCGGTTGGCGAGGTAGCCGCCGTATTCCCGGGCGAAGGGTACGCCCTGTGCGACTGCCTGGTCGATGAGCTGGGCCGAACATTCCGCCAGCCGGTACACATTCGCTTCGCGGGCGCGAAAGTCTCCGCCTTTGAGGGTATCGTAGAACATGCGGTAGGCGCTGTCGCCATCGTTCTGGTAGTTCTTGGAGGCATTGACGCCGCCCTGCGCCGCCACGGAGTGGGCCCGCCGGGGGCTGTCCTGAAAGCAGAAGGATTTTACCTGATATCCCATTTCCGCAAGAGAAGCCGCAGCAGAGCTGCCAGCCAGGCCGGTGCCCACCACAATGACGTCCAGTTTCTTCTTATTGTTGGGGCTCACCAAGCGGCAGGTAGACTTGTACTGGTTCCATTTTTCCTGCAGGAGCCCCTTTGGTATTTTTGCATCTAGTTTCATGGCAGTGTTGGTTTGGTAAAGTAAACCCAGAGGGGGATAAGAATAAAACCCACAGTGATCAGGAAGGTGTAGGCCTGGCCTGCCCACTTCATCCAGCGGCCGTATTTGCTGTGATACAGGCCCAGCGACTGAAAGGCGCTGTAAAAACCATGCAGCAGGTGGAAACCCAGCACCAGCATGGAAACGACGTATATGCCTACGTACCACCACTCGCGATAGGCCAGGACGACCACCCGGTACAGGTCTTTGCGGCCGGCGGTATCCAGTGGCACTTCTCCGAATTTATAGGGATACCAGAAATTGGCCATGTGAAAGACGATGAAGGCCAGCAGGAGCGCACCGAGAACGCCCATATAACGGGAGTACCAGGGGGAAACGGCGCCACGGTGGTCGTAGGCGTAAGCCTGCCCACCCCTCGCCGCCCGGCTCTGTATGGTGAGGATCAGGGCATAGATGGAATGAGCGATAATGCTCGCATACAACACATAGGATACGAGCTTGATGAGGATGTTGTGCGAGAGCAGCTCAGAGTAGTGGTTGTACTGCAGCTGCGCCCGTTCTGCCGGTAGTAACAATTGTAGGTTTCCCGCCAGATGGATCACCAGAAAGACGCAGAGGAACAGCCCCGTCAGCGCCATCAGGTTCTTTTGGACGATGCTGTTGCTCAATAATGTTCTTCGACTCATGTTTTATCTAGTTTGGCATTTGCGACAGCTGTAAAGCAGCTCCTTCTCCAAAACTAAGCAGAGGAGGGCAAAATAAAGAAAATAAACATCATAAGTGAAGGGTGAGAGATGTCATTGGAGCCTTATCAAATGGCTATGGGGTATAGCCAGTCCGGCATTATTCCCCTTCAGAAAGGTTTAAGCGGAGCGCCTTTTGCCATTGCCTGCTTTTTTTTGTTACTTATGGAAAGGAAGAGGCCAAAGGCCAGATTAAAATAATTGATAGATAGTGGCTCATACGAGGCCTTTGTTGCATTTCATTTTTCCGAGAACTAAACATCAGAAAATGGCACAAAAACCCAATGAAAGGCTGGCCGGCCAGACGGCCATCGTCACCGGCGCCAATTCCGGAATCGGCGCGGCCATAGCCCTGGCACTGGGGCGGGATGGCGCCAATGTAGTGATCAATTACATCGTAAAACCAGAAGCAGCCGAAGAGCTGGCGCAACGGATTTCCAATGACAACATTTGCGGCCAGGCCCTGTCCTTCAAAGCGGATGTCACCAGGGAAAAAGAGGTGCAGGCCATGTTCGAAACCGCAGTCGACACCTTCGGCACCGTAGATATCGTGGTGCCTAATGCAGGCATACAGCGCGACTATCCCCTGCACGAAATGCCGCTCGAAGAATGGCAAAAGGTGATCGACGTCAACCTCACCGGGCAGTTCCTCTGCGCACGGGAGGGGCTGCGGGAATTCCTGCGCCGGGGCATGCGGCCGGAAATTTCCTCTTCCCTGGGCAAGATCATCCACGTCAGCTCGGTGCATGAGGTGATCCCCTGGGCCGGGCACGCCAACTATGCGGCGTCCAAAGGCGGCATTGTCATGCTGATGCAGAGCATCGCCCAGGCTTATGGCCCACACAAGGTGCGCTGCAACAGCATTGCCCCCGGCGCCATTAAAACGGAGATCAACCGCCAGGCCTGGGAAACGCCGGACGCCCTGGCCAAACTCAATAAGCTCATCCCCTATAAGCGTATCGGAGAAACCGAAGATATCGGCTCGGCAGCCGCCTGGCTGGCTTCCGACGAATCGGAATACGTCAACGGCACTACCCTCTTCATTGACGGCGGGATGACCTGCTATCCCGGATTTACAGAAAACGGATAAAATGACAGAAGAACAACAGAGGCTCCGCCGGCACTATCAGGGGGAAGAGAACTGGCTGAAATGGGGCCCCTACCTCAGCGAACGGCAATGGGGCACGGTGCGCGAAGACTACAGCCCCGATGGCGAAGCCTGGGAATACTTCCCCCACTCCCATGCCCGCTCGCGCACTTACCGCTGGGGGGAAGACGGCCTGGCCGGCATTTCAGACGACCAGCAGTATCTGTGCTTCGCCCCGGCCCTCTGGAATGGGAAGGACCCCATTCTCAAAGAGCGCCTCTTTGGCCTTTCCGGCCCGGAGGGCAACCATGGTGAGGATGTCAAGGAATTGTACTACTACCTCGACAACCTCCCGACGCATGCCTACATGAAGCAGCTGTATAAGTACCCGCAGGCTGCCTTCCCTTATGAGGAACTGCGGCAGGCCAACGCCAGGGCATCGCGCCAGGAACCGGAATACGAACTGATGGACACCGGCATTTTCCAGCAGCGCCGTTACTTTGATGTGTTTACCGAATACGCCAAAGCAGATGCCGAAGACCTGCTGATCAGGATCACCATCCACAACCGGGCGGAGGAAGAAGCTCCGATCTGGGTGTTGCCGACACTCTGGTTCCGCAACCTCTGGTCCTTCGGGCTGATGGAGGAAAAGCCACTGATCCGAAGAGAAGCGGAAGGCGTGGTTTTGGCCCGCCATCCCAGGCTGGGCAATTACCGGCTGTACTTTCCGAAGCCTGATCACGCCCTTTTCACTGAAAATGAAACCAACCGGGAACGGCTCTTCGGCCAGCCCAATAAAAGCCCCTTCGTTAAGGATGCTTTCCATACGGCAGTCATCGGCCGGCAATGGGCGCCTTTTTCCACCGCCTCAGAGGGAACGAAATTCGCGCCGGCCTACCACTTCCGGATACCCGCCGGCGGGCAGGCCAGCCTCCAACTACGCCTTAAACAGGGAGATCCTGGGATGACAAGCCCATTCGGGCAAGCTTTCGAAGATGGCATCCGCCGCTGCCAAAAGGAGGCCGATGCGTTTTACCGCCAGTTTGCCGGCAGCCAACAACCCGGCCTGGCAGAAATCCAGCGGCAGGCCTTCGCCGGCATGCTCTGGACCAAACAATTCTACTATTACGATGTACCTCGCTGGCTGAACGGCGACCCCGGCCAGCCCAGGCCGCCCGAAAGCAGAAAGGACGGCCGCAATAAGAATTGGAAGACCCTCAACAACGAGGATATCATCTCCATGCCCGACAAA
>CAYVVK010000714.1:0-574 GCA_964454855.1 uncultured Phaeodactylibacter sp.
ATGCCTTCACCGTAGAAAACACCCTCACCGGCTGCCAGTCTACTGATGTGGTGGAGGTCACTCAGGACGGGGATATACCCATCGCCCGGGTAGACGGTAATTATACCCTCAGCTGCGATACCCTCGCCCATACCCTCGACGCCCGCGCTTCCAGCCAGGGCATCAATTTCATCTACCGCTGGGAAGGGCCGGGCATCGTCTCGGGCGCGAGCAGCCTGCAGCCTACCGTCAACCTGCCGGGCCAGTACATCCTTACGGTGGAAGATACGGTGAATACCTGCCTGGCCAGCACTACCATTAGCGTGGCGCAGGACACCCTTTCCCCCGTAGCCGATGCCGGCCCGGATGGGGCGATAAGTTGTAATATTAACACTCTGGAGCTGGGAGGAACCAATACCTCCGCCGGCCCCGAGTTCACCTATTTCTGGACTACTGCCGATGGCAGTATTATCGGCCCCACCGATCAGGCTACGGTTTCCACAGATAGCCCCGGCGAATACCAGCTCATCGTCACCAATACCCGCAACGGCTGCCGTGATTTCAGCCTGGTTGCCATCAGCGATGCCACCGCCTC
>CAYVVK010000714.1:584-3593 GCA_964454855.1 uncultured Phaeodactylibacter sp.
AGAGGCTGGCCCGGATCAGGAGATCGACTGCGGCAACCCGGAAGTACTGCTGGACGGCAGCGCCTCGGATGGCGGCCCGGAATTCGAATACCTTTGGAGCGGCCCCTGCCTGGTCTCCGCTGCCGATAGCAGCCGCGTGCTGGCCGATTGCCCCGGAATATATTTATTGGAAGTTACCAACACCGGCACCGGCTGCTCCGCCACCGATAGTGTGCAGGTGACGCGCGACGCGCTCATTCCCCGCGCCGCCCTTCCCGATACCCTCAGCCTTTCCTGTGAGAGCGGTACCTTGCTCATCGACGGTACAGATTCAGAAGGGCTGGTGTTCGACTGGTTTCAGAACGGGCAGGCCCTGGCGGAAGCCGGCCTGACCCTGCTGGTGGATGAGCCGGGAATTTACCAACTCGTGGCTAATACCCTCGCCCGCGATTGTGCGGATACCGCCACCGTGGAAGTCATCATCGACTGCGTGCCGCTGGCCGTCATCGCCACCCCGGATACGCTGACCTGCGCCATCACCACGGTAACCCTCGACGGTTCGGCCTCTACCTCCGGCAGCAACATCAGCTATCAGTGGGCGGAGCCCGGCCCCAGCTGCATCATGAGCGGCCAGGACACCAACACAGCCGATGTGCGCTGCGAAGGAGAATATGCCCTCATCGTGGCCAATACCCTTTTTAACCTCAGCGATACGGCTACCGTAGTGGTGGTTTCCAATACCACCGCTCCCATTGCCGATGCCGGCAGCTCAGATACGTTGACTTGCGATCAGCCAACGGCTATTCTTGATGCCGGCGGTTCCAGCCAGGGCCCGGGCATCGGCTACCTCTGGTCGAACCTGGAGGAAACCTTCAACGCAGAGGGGCTGACGGCGGAGGTGAACGATGACGGCACCTATTTTCTTACCGTGATCGACAGCCTGACAGGCTGCACGGATGAAGATATCGTCGTGGTGGAACGCAGCGCCGACCTGCCGGATGTGGCCTTTGGGGCCCGCGTTATTCCCTGCCTGCAGGATTCCTTCTGGCTGCAGGCCTTCGTGGAGCCGGCTGGCGAGCCCTATACTTTCCTTTGGCAGGGGGATAATATTCTTGGCTTTGCCGACAGCTCCGCCGTATTGCTGGACACTACCGGCCTGCTTATGCTGACGGTGGTGAATGCCAACACCGGCTGTACCGTCTCGCGGGAAGTGGAAGTGACGGAGCAGGACTGCATCCCCTGCATCGAGATCGCAGCGCCCGACAGCCTGGCCTGCCTGGTGGACGAAGTGCTCCTCAGCGCTGCTTTCTGCGAGCCCTGTGAGGGCTGCACCCTGGAATGGACTACCGCCGACGGGCAGATCATCGGTGATAACAGCAGGCTGGAAGTGCGGGTGAATGCTCCCGGCACTTACACCCTCACGGCTACCGATACGCTGGGCTTCCCGGAAGTGGCGGAGGTAGTTGTAATAGAAAATACAGAAGCTCCCACGGTGGATGCCGGGCCGGATAGAACGCTGGACTGTGAGCGTACGCAGGTGCAACTGGGAGTGCCCGGCCCCTCCAATCCCCGCCTGGCCTACGCCTGGCTGGATGAGAATGGAATGCTGATCGATACGCTGGCTACTACCATCGTGGATGCGCCGGGCGCTTACACCCTGCGCGCCACCGACCGCATCACCGGCTGCGAAGCTACCGACGAAGTGCTGGTAAGCGCCGAAGTGTTTCCTCCGGTAGCCGAGGCCGGCCCGGATCAGCTGCTCACCTGCACCCAACCCTCGGTAATACTGGATGGCAGCGGCTCCGACTTCGGGCCGCGCATCACCTATTTCTGGACGGGGCCGCCGGCCGCCACTATCGGAGGTGCTGGTTCTTTTAATCCTACCGTTAATACCGCCGGCACTTACTTCTTGTTGGTGCGTGATACCCTCACCGGCTGTTCCGCCCTCGATAGCGTGGCCGTCACTCAGGATGCTTCTCTGCCGCCGGTGCCGCAGCTTTCCGATACCTCACTGACCTGCGCCGCGCCGGATATCGTGCTGATGGGAGAACGGCCGGCACAACCGGGCTTTTCGGTGCGCTGGTGCCGCCTTGGCCCCAATGGGCAGCCGCAGGGCGCCTGCGCCAATGAGGAATTCGTGGGCGTCAGCCAGCCCGGCACTTACCGCTTTGAAGTGACAAATGACAGTACCGGCTGTTCCAATTTCGTGGACGTAGAGGTGGTGAATGATTTCGAGCCGCCCATCGTGGACGCCGGCCCGGACGGGACCTTGCTGTGCAGTGTAGATAGCCTGCAGCTCTCCGCTACCGCTGGCCCGGCCAGTGCCGGTATTTCCTACGCCTGGTCCTCCCTGGGGAGCAGCCCCATTGGCAATGCAGATGGCCCCAACCCATTTATTTATCAGGCCGATACCTTTTTACTGGAAGCCACCCGCCTCGACAACGGCTGCACTGCTACCGACACCGTCGTCATCGGCCTGGATGACAATGCCCCACAGCTTTCTGTCGGCCCGGATACTTCGCTGAACTGCCGACAGCTCAACCTGCGCCTGCAGGCCAGCGTCAACACCCTCAGTGGCGAGCTGGAGCTGGCCTGGCGGACTATGGATGGAAATATCGTCCTGGGGGGCGATGCCCTCAATCCCCTTGTCGATGCCCCCGGCACCTACACCCTGGAGGCTACCGACCCGGCCAACGGTTGTTCCAGCGCGGCCTCGGTGGTGGTGCGCGCCGACCGGGAGCCGCCCGTCGCGGCAATCGATTCTCTGCCGCTCGAACTGAACTGCCGCCTGGAAATGCTAACCATCTCCGCCGGCCCTTCCTTTGCTGCCGACAGCTCTGCTTTGCAATACGAGTGGCGGCAGCTGCCGCAGGGCACCATCGGCAATGACTCTACGCTATCGCTGAGCCTGGCGGGCAGCTACCTGCTCATCGTGGAGAGTACAAGGAACGGCTGCCGCGATACGCTGCCTTTTTCCGTCAGCAGCAACTTCCGGCAGCCGGAAGTGCAGTTGGCGCCTGCCGCCTCGCT
>CAYVVK010000715.1:0-3543 GCA_964454855.1 uncultured Phaeodactylibacter sp.
ATGCGCCAACCGCCATAAACACGGCATCAACAAAGGATATACAAGTATTGGTTTACGCCTGGTTTTGGAAGCTGATGAATAGAAATTACCGCCATAGCACGAGAATCCTGCCGGCAGCACTGCTGCTGCTCGCCTGTTTTGCCGTGGCCAGGGGTAAGGCCCAGGAAACGCTGGCGGTAGCCCTAAATGATTCCATTTCCATTTCTTTCGTTCGAATACCGGCCGGTACATTCCTGATGGGAAGCCCGGAGGGTGATCCCCATGCGCAGGGCGATGAATTTCCCCAGCATGAGGTTACTCTTACCAGTGATTACTGCCTCGGCCAGTTTGAAGTCACTCAGGAGCAGTGGGAGGCCGTGATGGGCTATAACCCTTCCGTGTTCCGGCACCCTCAGCGGCCGGTGGAGATGGTTTCCTGGAACGACTGTATGCGATTTACAGAGAAGCTCAATGCCCGGGCCATCGGTACCTTTCGCCTGCCGACGGAGGCGGAATGGGAATACGCGGCGAAACTGGGGGGAGAGGGCTTCCGTGATGAAGCAGGAAAGGTGGTGCCCTGGAAGCTGCGGCAGTATGCCTGGTTCCATTCTCAGTCCGAAGGCAAGAGCCACCCGGTGGGGAAGAAAAAGCCCGGCGCCATCGGCCTGCACGACATGATGGGCAACGTCTGGGAATGGTGCAGCGACTGGAACGGGCCCTATCCGGAAGAAGCACAGGCGGACCCTGCCGGCCCGGCGGAAGGAGAGCGCCGAATATACCGCGGCGGCAGCTGGTTCAACGAGCCGGAGGCCCTGCGCCCGGCCAACCGTCATAAACATCCGCCGGACATTCCCTTTACCAATGCCGGCTTTCGCTTACTTATGGAAATCAAATAAACCCTGTCAATAATGAATTATAACAAACAACAACTCTTCTTCCTGGCCGCCCTCCGTATTTTGGTGGGCTGGCATTTCTTCTTTGAAGGATTGATCAAGCTATTTAACCCCGGCTGGACCTCAAAGGGATATCTGCTCAGTGCCGAAGGGCTCTTTGCCCCCATCTTCAAATGGCTGGGAGGCAGTAGCCTGGTGGGTATCGCCGACGCCGTCACCACGGCCTTCCTGCTGATCGTGGGCCTGACGCTGCTGCTGGGAATTTTTGAGAAGGTAGGCGCTTATATCGGCATTGTGCTGCTGGCCTTTTTCTACCTGTCGCATCCTTCCTGGCCCGGGTTGCCGCGTACCGGCCCGGCGGAAGGCAATTACTGGATCGTCAATAAGAATCTCATCGAGATGGCGGCCCTGGGCGTACTGGCCTATTTCCCGACCGGCCATTTGCTGGGCCTGGAAATGTTCAGAAAACGGCCAGAGCAGGAAACCGCCTGAGGCATCATCAAGAAGCTTTTTGAATAAACTACTCAAACCAGAATATTATGGATAAGGAGAACCAAAACCAACATACCAACGAGGGAAGGAGAAATACTTTAAAGGGCCTTTTGGGCCTGCCTTTCGTGGGCGGCATCCTGGCGGGAGCCTACATTGAATCCCGGGAGAAAAAAGTGGAAAAGAAATTCATCCTGGAAGAGCTGAATATCAATGCCGTGCGGCCTGATAATACAGCCGATCTTTCCGGCGACCCCATCCGCGTGGGCATTATCGGCTTCGGCGGCAGAGGAGAACACCTGGTGCGGGTGCTGGGCTTCGCTACGCCCTCCTGGATGGAGCGCATGGTGGAAGAAGACAGGAAAGGGGACATAGAGGCTTTCCAGCAACAGGAAAACCTCAATGTCAAACTCACCGGCGTGTGTGATGTATTTGACGTCAAGGCGGAAGAAGCGGTTGCAGCCTTTCCCGATTGCAAGCGCTACCGCCATCACGAGGATATGATCAACAGCCCGGATATCGATGCGGTGGTCATCGCTACGCCCGATCACTGGCATGCGCCCATCGCCATTAAGGCCCTGCAGGCCGGCAAACACGTGTACGTGGAAAAACCCATGACCCACAACATCAAGGAGACCTATGAATTGCGGGAAGCGGCCCGTAATTCCAAGGCGGTGTTGCAGGTAGGGCATCAGCACCGGCAGACACAGAGCTTCATTACCGCCAAGGATATCATTGATAAAAAAGTGCTGGGCCATGTTTCCCTGGTGCAGGCTAACACCAACCGCAACAGCGATAACGGCGCCTGGCAGTACGATATCCACCCGAAGGCCAGCCCGCATACCATCGACTGGCAGCAGTTCCTGGGCGACGCCCCGCAGGTGCCCTTCAACAAAGAGCACTTCTTCCGCTGGCGCAAGTGGTGGGCCTACGGCTCCGGCCTGTCGGGCGACCTGATGACGCACGACTACGACCGCGTCAACTGCGTACTGAATATGGGCATGCCCAAGACGGTCACGGCTTCCGGCGGCAACTATACCCATCGCGATGGTCGCGATGTGCCCGATGTGCTGCAGGTGGCCATGGAGTACCCTGATTTCTCTACCGGTTCCACCCGGGAGGAAGGCTTGGAAAAGGGGATGACCTTCGTGTACAGCGCCAGCCTCGGCAACCAGTTCAATCGGCAGACCCTCCTCATGGGCCATGACGGCACCATGGAACTGGGCAATACCCTGACCGTCCACGCCGACCCAAATTCCACTCGCTATAAGGATCTTATTGAGAGCGGGCTGATCAAAACGGATGTGCCCATTTATTCCTTCAACCCGGCTGCCGAAGATGTGGATGCCGTTACTTCGGCTACCGCCAAATATTTTGCAGACAAGGGCCTGCTGTGGACCTACCTGGACGGCAAGCGCGTAGACTCAGCCATGCTCCATATGAAGGAATGGCTGAATGCCATCCGCAACGGTACGCCGGTGAGCTGTGGCATCAAGGAAGGCTTCGAAGAGGCCATGTCGGCTCATATGGCGGGCCTTTCCTGGAAACTGGGCCGCCGTATGGAGTGGGACCCCATTAAGGAAGAGATCATTGCTCAGCCCGGCGAGGACCTGGACGCGGTACTGCTGTCATCCATGGAACCGGAATACTTAAGCAGCAGAGCAGGTTGATTTCGAAATGGTATTAATGCTCGCGTGATGCTTGATGGGTACGGTTTTTCTTATCTAAAATTTTCAGCTGCCAATGAGAAGTTTACCTGTTCTCTTATCGCTGTGCCTGATCCTGAGCTGTAACAGCAAGGAGAAGGCGGCAACGGAAAGCCCGCAGGAGGCCAATTACCTGGAGGAAACTCCGGAGGAACGGGAAGCCCGAATGCAATGGTGGCGCGATGCCCGTTTCGGCATGTTCATCCACTCAATGTTGGCCCTACTGCTGAGGGGGAGATCCCACAGCCCAGCGTAGCGCGCTTGCGCGCCATCGGCGACTGGATGGATGTCAACGGCGAGGCGATCTATGGCACGCAGGCCAGCCTCTTCGCCGAGTTGGTATGGGGCCGTTGCACCCAAAAAGCCGGCCCCAATGGCACCAACCTCTACCTGCAGGTGCTGGACTGGCCGGAAGACGGTAAGGGATTGCGCAACAATAACTTACCCATTTAGTCTCGTTCTTTTGCACGCTAACG